>VGRQ01000009.1 GCA_016875315.1 Deltaproteobacteria bacterium
AGCGTGCTAGCAGCACGCTCGTCGCCGCAGGGCGCAGGCCAAAGGCCGGAGCCCGGAGGGCATGGGGCGGTAGGGGGAGGGGGGCCCAAGGCCCCCCTCCCCCCCAGGCTAAAGGAGCGCCGCCGCCGCCTCCGCGAGCTGGCTCCGCTCGCCCTTGCGCAGCGTCACGTGCCCCGCCATCGGCGAGTTGCGGAAACGTTCCACCACGTAGGAGAGGCCATTGCTGGTGGCGTCGACGTAGGGGTTGTCGATCTGGTAGCGGTCGCCGGTGAGCACCACCTTCGTGCCCTCGCCGGCGCGGGTGATCACCGTCTTCACCTCGTGGGGCGTGAGGTTCTGGCTCTCGTCGATGACCAGGTACTGCCGCGGCAACGATCGTCCCCGGATGTACGTGAGGGGTTCCACCTCGATGATCTTCTGGTCGAGCAGGGCCTGGTAGTTGGGCACGGGAGGCTTGCCCCCCTGGCCGCCCCGGCCGCCATTGCCGCGCTCGTGACCCGTCCCCGAGTTGTCCTCGCTGCCGCACAAGAGGTCCAGCGAGTCGAAGATCGGCTTCATCCAGGGGTTCAGCTTCTCGTCGAGGCTCCCGGGGAGGAAGCCGATGTCCTTGCCGAGGGGGAAGACCGGCCGTGCCACCACCAGCCGGCGGTACCGCTTGTCGTCGGCCACCAGCTTGAGGCCGCAGGCGATGGCCAGGAGCGTCTTCCCGGTGCCCGCCATGCCGTCGAGGGTGACCAGCGCCACGCTGTCGTCGAGCAGGAGGTCGAGGGCGAAGAGCTGCTCGCGGTTGCGCGCGAAGATGCCCCACACGCCTTCCTTGTGCCGCGCCACCAGCGACAGTCGCTTCTGCCGCTGGTCGTAGCGGGCCATGGCGGTTTGCTGGGGGTTCGTGGCGTTCTTGAGGATGACGAACTGGTTGGGGCAGATCCCCTCGCCCTCGTCGGCCACGAAGCCACGCTGGTAGATGTCGTTCACCACCTCGGCGTCGACGTCGCGCTCGATGACGCCGGTATAGGCCTCGTCGAGCTCCACGTGGGCGTGCTCGAAGTCCTCGGCGTGCATGCCGAGCACCTCGGCCTTGATGCGCATGTTTGTGTCGCGACTTACAAACACCACGAGCTGGCGATTGCCCGCCGCCTGCTTCACGCGCATCGCGATGCGCAGGATGGTGTTGTCGGCGGTGTCGAGCGCGCCCGCGAAGAGCTCGCCGTGATCCGAGGCGTCGCCGAGTTCGACGCGGAGCATCCCACCGCCGGGCATGGGAACGCCCTCGCGCAGGTTGCCCTGTGCTCGGAACGTGTCGAGCTGTCGCGATACGGTTCGCGCAGCGCGACCGCGTTCGTTCAGCTCCCGCTTGAACTTGTCGACTTCCTCGAGGACCGTGATCGGGAGCACCAGGTCGTGTTCGTCGAACACGAAGAGCGCGCCGGGGTCGTGGAGGAGAACGTTGGTGTCGAGGACATAGGTCCGCTTGCCGGGACCGTGCACGGATGCAGGGGGCAGGGGGAACTCCGGGGAGGAGACGGCGGGGCTGCCGAGGGCGGGGGCGAAGGGGAGGAGGAAGGGGCAGCGGGGAGCAGGATGCACCGTTCCCGGGAAACGGTGCGCAGCGGGGAGCGGTCGGGCCCGGCGGAGCCGTACTCGACCTGAGCGCTATCGTAGCAAACTTCGTTGACGCGTCAAGGCACGTTGAGCGTGAACTGCTTGCTGCCGGTGGATTGCAGGTCGGTCGCCCGGCGCGTGTACCGGACGTCGGGCGCGTCCATGCGCACGGTGCCGCCGCTGTCGGAGCCGCGACCGACGTAGATCACGAACACGCCCCCGCCGTAGCGCGTCCCCGCGTCGCGGAGTTCGACGGTGTTCTGGCCACGGCGAAGCCAGCCGCCCACGTCGAGGATCACCTGTCCCTCGCCCGAGCGAATCTGGCGCACGAGCGCCCCGTTGATCAGGAGCTCCACGTCGTGGCCGCTGGAATCGTTGTCCTCGGTCACCAGCCACCACGTGCCCGGGGCCACGGCTGGCGCGGTGTAGGTGGCCGCTGGCGCGGTGTAGGTCGCGGGCGAGCTGTACGCTGTCGCGGGCGCGCTGTACGTCGTCGCAGGCGGGCTGTAGCTCGCCGGGGGCGCGGTGTAGCTCGGCGCGGGCGCCGCGGCCTGGCTCGCGGCAGGCGACACCACCGTCACCCGGTAGAGCGGCGCGTCGATCCACACGTTGCCGGACTGGTCGAAGCGCACCGACACGTCTTCCATGGTCATCACGGGGAGCACGTCGGCCTTCACGCCGTTGATGTACACGTCTCCCGCCAGCGCGAGCGCAACGGACAAGATCATCGCCCGCCCTCCTCCACCCGCTCCCGGAGTTCCTTGCCCACCTTGAAGAAGGGCAAGACCTTGGGTCGCACGGTGATCAGGGCGCCGGTCTTGGGGTTGCGCCCCTCGTAGCCCCGGTAACGGCGGGCGGTGAAGGTGCCGAATCCCCTCACCTCTACCCGCGCGCCCTGGGCCAGCGCCTTCGACACGCCGTCGAAGAAGGCATCAACCACGCACTCGGCCACGGCGCGCTGGATCTTGTGCTTGCGCGCGAGAGTATCGACGAGGTCGCCGCGGGTCATGCGGCGGACTTTACCCCGAGGAGGCCGAGCAGGCGATCCTGGTTTTCCTTGAGCAGCAGCATCAGCGGGCTGGCGATGTAGATGGTGGAGTAGCTGCCGAAGACCATGCCGATCAGCATCGCCTTGGCAAACTGGTTGAGCACCTGCCCGCCGAGGAACAGGAAGGGCAACAGCGCCAGCGCGGTGGCGCCAGAAGTGATGATCGTGCGCGAGAGCGTTTGATTGATCGAGTCGTTGATCAGCTTGCCGAGGTCGGCCTTGCGATACTTCTCGAGGTTCTCGCGAATGCGGTCGTACACCACGATGGTGTCGTTGAGCGAGTAGCCCACCAGCGTGAGGATCGCGCTGATCATCGGCAGGCCGAACTCCTGCCGGAACAGCACCCAGACGCCCACGGTGAGGATGGCGTCGTGGAAGAGGCAGAGGATCGCGCCCGGCGCGAAGGTGAAGTCGAAGCGGATCGCGACGTACACCAGGAGCAGGCCCATCGTGATCAGCAACGACACCAGCCCCGCCTCGCGCAGGTTGCCGCCCACCTTGGGCCCCACGCTGTCGGCGCGGTCGATCACCGGCTTCTTCGCGGCCATCTGCTCGGTGAGCGCATCGCGGATCTGCTCGGCCACGCCCGGGAGCCGGACGTAGAAGGTATTTTCCTCTGGCGACGCCTGCACGCGCACCTCGGGCAGCCCAGCCAGCGACGCCTCGATCGCCGCGCCCTGCACCGCCGGGCCGTTGTAGAGCACGGCGGCCCGCGTGCCCACCTCCGCATCGACGCGGAACTCGTTGATCCAGTCGGGCCCGAAGGCGGCCGCGAGCGCCGACTTCACCCGCGCCACCTCGGCCTCGTTGGCGCCCGAGGCGCCCTGGACGCGAACCAGGTAGGTGCTCGCCTCGCCGCTCACCGCCTGCACCGCGTCTTCGCCCACGCCCATGCTGGCCATCGCCCGGCGCACGTCGCCGATGTCGGTGCTCTCCTCGAAGTGCACCTCCACCTCGGTGCCGCCGGTGAAGTCGATGCTCCAGTTGGGACCGACGATGAAGAACAGCGCGAGCGAGGCCGCCATCGATAGCGCCGAGAGCGCGGCGAAGAAGTGCCGCTTGGCGACGAAGTCGATGTACAGAGTCTTAGGAAGAAGCTCCATCATGGCGCACCTCTCAGAGGGACAGGCGCGGGCCGAGGCGCGCGGCGGCGAGCTCCATCAGCGTTCGCGACACGAAGACGCCGGTGAAGAGCGTGGTGAAGATGCCGATCATCAGCGTGACCGCGAAGCCCCGGAGCGGCCCGGAACCGTAGGAGTAGAGCACCACGCCCGCGAGCAGGGTGGTGATGTTGCCGTCGAACACCGCCCAGAAGGCCCGGTCGAAGCCGGCCTCGATCGCGTGGCTGAGCGTGCGGCCGGCGCGGATCTCCTCGCGGATGCGCTCGAAGATGATGATGTTGCAGTCCACGGCCATGCCCACGGTGAGCGCGATGCCGCAGATGCCAGGCAAGGTGAGCGTCGCGCCCACCGCGACCAGCAGCGCCATCACGAGCACCACGTTGATGACCAGCGAGATGTCGGCGAGGATGCCGCTCACCCGGTAGTACACGGCCGCGAAGAGGAGCACCAGCGCGCTGCCGATGGCGGCGGCGAGGGTGCCCTCCCTGATGGCGCGCTCGCCTAGCTGCGAGCCCACCTGCCGCACCTCGCCCACGCTCACCGGCGCCGGCAGGGCCCCGGTGCGGAGCACGAGCGCGAGCAGGCTCGCCTCCTCGAACTGCTTCTCCATGGTGGGCTGTCCCGTGGAGATGCTGGCGGTGCCGTCGATGCGCTGGACGATGTTCGGCGCCGCCTTCACTCGGTCGTCGAGCACGATGGCGAGGCGCTTGCCCACGTTGTTGCCGGTCACGTCGCCGAAGATGGCGCCACCGTGCGGCTTGAAGTCGAGGGCCACGTAGTAGTCGCCCGTCTGCTGGTTCTGCTCCGTGCGGGCGTTGTTGACGTCGTCGCCCGTGAGCAGGACCTCGTCCTTGATGACGTAGGGAATCTTCCGCGTATGTGGCTTATTTTCGACCTCGTACTCCCACATCAGGCGACGGCTGGGCGAGATCGCCCCGTTGTCGAGCATCCAGTCGTTGAGCCGCTCGTCGTCGAGGAACTCGTCGCCCGCGAGTTGGCCGCGCGCCTCCTCGATCTTGCCGCTCACCGCCTGCATGTCGGCATCCTCGTCGACCAGCATGAACTCGAGCTGCGCGGTGGTGCCGAGCGCGGCCACGGCGCGGTCGATGTCGGTCTCGCCCGGGAGCTGCACGTCGATCCCGGTGACGCCCTTCAGCGTGATCTGGGGTTCCTTCACCCCGGTGGCGTTGATGCGGTTCTCAATCACGTCGCGGGCCTGCTTCACCGCCGCCGCCTGGATGTCTTTCACCCGGGCCTCGGTGAGGGTGAAGACCATCCAGGACTTGCCGGCGTCGTCGCGAGTATTCTCGTACTCGTAGCCATCGAGGCGGCCGCGGACGACCTCCTTCACCTGCTCGAGCGTGACACCCGCGCCGGCGTTGATGAGGAGCGCGTAGACCTTCCGATCACGGCGGACTTCGACGAGGCTGACGCCCTTGTCGGCGGCCGACTTCTTCAGCGGTTGGATGTCGCGCTGCACCACGGAGCGCACCGCCTCGTCGACGTCGACCTCGAGCATGAGGTCGAGCCCGCCTTGCAGGTCGAGCCCCTTGACGAGGAGCTTCAGCGGAACCCAGCGCGTCCAGGGCTCGGGCTCGGGCGCGTCGGCCGGGGGGTCCTTCATCGCCCGCAGGTCGGCCACGCGCACCACCTCGGCCTGCATCTCCGGCGGCAGGAAGGTGGGTACGAGGGTCCAGGCAGCCAGGAGCAAGGAGCCGACGGTGATGACCGTCCGCGCGATCAACCCGGTTTCCATCAGGCTTTCTTCCCAGATTCGGCGGCTTTTTCGGCCGGCTTCTCGACCACCTTGCGCTTGACCGCCTCGCGGTCGACCGTCATGAAGGCGTTCGCCGAGATCTCGACGACGATCGCGTCGGGACGGACCTCGTGGACCTTGCCGTGTACGCCGGCGCTGGTGACGACCTTGTCGCCCCGCTGCAGCCCGGCGAGCAACTCGGCGTGGGCCTTCTCCTCGGCCTTCTGCGGCCGCCACATGAAGAAGTACATGATGAAGCCGAGGATGACGATCATCGGCAACATGCTGGTGAACGGGGAGGGCTGCGCGGCCGGCGCGGCCTGCATGAACACGACAGGGAGGGCGAGGGTCATGGTTCTCCGGGATCGCCGCAGCCATCCTCCGGCCTAGTCCACCCCTCAGCCGCCGTGCGGAGCGCGGCGAGGGCCTCGGGCCCCTGCTCGATCGCGTCGCGAATGCGCCCCATCAAGCGCTGGTAGAAGGTGACGTTGTGGAGGGTCAGTAGCCGCGGCGCGAGGATCTCGTTGCAGGTGAAAAGGTGTCGGAGGTAGGCCCGCCCGACGCGACGGCAGGCGTAACACGGGCATTCCGGGTCGAGCGGTCGCGGATCGTCACGGTGCCGCGCGTGTTTGATCGTCACCTTGCCGGTGGAGGTGAAGGCCACGCCGAAGCGCGCCGAGCGCGTCGGGATCACGCAGTCGAAGAGGTCGATGCCCGCCAGCACGCCGTCGACGAGATCGACGGGGTAGCCCACGCCCATGAGGTAGCGAATCTTGTGACGGGGCAGTCGCGACGCCGCGAGCGCCGCCATCGCGAGCAATTGATCCCTGGGCTCGCCGACGGAGAGACCACCCACCGCGTAGCCGTCGAGGTCCATCGCCGCGAGTTCCTCGGCGTGGGCGGCGCGGAGGTCGTCGTGGGTGCCGCCCTGCACGATGCCGAACACGGCGGTGGACTCGCGCGCGCGCCGCGCGTCGAGGCAGCGGCGGAGCCACCGGGTGGTGCGCTCGGTCGAAAAGGCGACCCGGTCGCGATCCGCCGGCCACTCGATGCACTCGTCGAAGGCCATGGCCACGTCGACGCCGAAGGCTTCCTGCACCTCGATCGCCACCTCCGGGGTGAGCATGCGCCACTGGCCGTCGAGCGTGGACCTGAACTTGACGCCTTCCTCGCTGATCTTCCTGAACTCCTTCAGGGAGTACACCTGGAAGCCGCCCGAGTCGGTGAGGATGGGACGCTCCCAGTCCATGAACCGGTGCAGGCCTCCGAGCGCCCGGATGCGCTCGTGCCCAGGCCGCACCCAGAGGTGGTAGGTGTTGGCGAGCACGATCTGCGCGCCCGCGCCGAGGAGATCCTCGGCGGTGAGTGCCTTCACCGTGGCCTGGGTGCCCACCGGCATGAAGGCCGGCGTCTCCACGGTCCCGTGGGCGAGGCGCACCCGGCCGCGACGGGCGGCGCCGCTAGAAGCGAGGAGCGCGAAGTCGGCGGGCGGCACGGGGGCGCGCGCCTAGCCTGCGCGGGCGCCCCACGCCGGTGCGGGGAAGAAACTGGCGTCGCCATAGCTGAAGAAGCGGTAGCCGCTGCGCACCGCGTGCGCGTAGGCGCCGAGGACTCGCTCGCGACCGGCGAACGCAGCCACGAGCATCAGGAGGGAAGATCGCGGCAAGTGGAAGTTGCTGAGCAGCGCGCCTACCCGCCGGGGCTGCCAGCCCGGCTGCAGGAAGATGTCGGTCTCGCCGGGGCCTGGGCCCGACGCCGACTCGAGCACGCGCACGGTGGTGGTGCCGACCGCGACCACGCGCCGCTTCTCGCGCTCGGCGCGCTCCAGGGCCGCCCACGCGGGGCCGGGGACGAGGTATCGCTCGGGGTGCAAGCGCCCGCGGGCGAGCATCTCCGGCGTGAGCGGGCGGAAGGTGCCGAGCCCCACCTCCAGGGTCACCGCCACGCGCTCGACGCCACGCGCGTCGATTTGCCCCAGCAGGTGGGGCGTCAGGTGCAGGCCCGCCGTGGGCGCGGCGGCCGCCGCCAGCGCGGACTCGCGCGCGTAGACCGTCTGGTAGCGCTCCCGGTCTTCCAGCTCCTCGGCGCGGTCGAGGTACGGCGGCAGCGGCACCGAGCCCACGGCGGCCTCGACCGCTGCCAGCGACGGCGAGAAGCGCACCCGGGCGCGCCCCTCCTCGAGGCGGGCGATCACCTCCACTTTCCCCGGCCCCGCCAGCAGCATCTCGCCCGCGCGGATCTTCCGCGCCGGGCGCAGCAACACCTCGGCCTCGTCGCCGTCGGCGCGCAGGACGAGGATCTCGACGGCGCCTCCCGACTCGCGCCGCGCGGCGAGGCGCGCGCGCCGCACGCGCACGTCGTTGACCACCAGCAAGTCGCCGGGGTTCAACAGCGCCGGGAACTCCCGCACCTGGCGATCGGCGAGTTCCTCGCCCACGACGAGCAGTCGCGCGGCGTCGCGCTCGGGCAGCGGGTGACGGGCGATCTGCCCGGGTGGCAGGTCGAATTCCCACGCCGCCAGTGGGTCGGCCAGGGTCACGGGGGCTCGGAGCTAGCGCGGACCCGGGCGGAACCGGCGCGTCGTCACCGCCGAGTCTGGAAGGGATCGCGCGCGGATCACGGGCACCTGGCGATCGACCAGGTCGTCGATGCCGTCGTCGGGATCGTCCCCCGGGCTCGGCACCCTGCGGATCTCGACTTCGCGCGGCGCCTCGATGGCGATCCGCACCGCGCCGCGCCGCGTCTGGCACACCATCACCCGGATGCCGTCGCCGATCTCGATGACGTCGCCGTCCTTCTGGGTGAGCACGAGCACGGGTCCTCCGGGGCGAGCACCCACACGCTACCGGCAAGCGGCCCCGATCGCAAGCGGGGAGGCGGTATTCGCCCGCGCGGGATAGCCGCGGGCCCCCCGAGGTACCAGATGTCGCGCGACCCATCCGCGAGCCCGATCCGCCGCCAGAAAGGCGGACGGCGCGCGGCCCCTCCCGAGAACCCCGTCGTCGACGCCACCGAGGTGCCCCGGGCGATCTCCAGCCCCGCCGCGACCCCCGCCGCGCCGGTGGCCGCTCCGCGGGAGGTGACCGACTTCGACGGGCTGCGTGCCATCGGCGAGATGGACCCGGCCGAGGTGCGCGCGGTGATGGACGCCTTCACGAGGGCCCCGGCGCGCAGCGATCTCCGCGCGGGCCAGCGGGTTCGGGCGCGCGTGTCGAGCGTCGGGAGCATGGTCATCTTCTGCGACGTTGGCGGCAAGGCCGACGCCACGCTCGACCGCATCGAGGTGACGGCCAGCATCAACGCGGGCGACACCATCGACGCCTTCGTACACAGCACCGACGGCGGCGAGATTCGCCTCACGCTGAAGCCCTCCGGCAGCGCGGTGCGCGAGATGCTGGAAGAGGCGATGAACGCCAAGATCGCGGTGGATGGGAAGGTGGCGGCCGCGAGCGAAGCCGGCTGGGACGTGACGCTGGCCGACGGCGTGCGCGCCTTCTGCCCCGCCTCGCACTGCGGCGTGCCCGACGTTGGCGACGCCGCGCACGTGGGACGGAGCCTTCCCTTCCTGGTCCACGACCTGCGCGGTCGCGACGTGGTGGTGAGCCGCAAGCAGATCGTCGAGGCCGAGAGCCGCGCTGCCGACAGCGCCCGCCTCGGCGAGCTCCGCGAGGGGAGCGTCCACGACGCCACCGTCGTGAGCCTGCGCGAGTTCGGCGCCTTCGTGAAGCTCGCCAACGGCGCCGAGGGACTGGTACACCTCTCCAACCTCGCCGATCGGCGCGTGAAGCACCCCTCGGAAGTGGTGAAGGAAGGCGACGCCGTGCGCGTGCGCGTGCTCGCCATCGATACCGCCCGCCGGCGGCTCGACCTCGGCATCAAGCAGGCCGTGGAGATCAGCGCCGGTAGGAACGATAGCGCCGGTTTCAATCAGTTCGCGGCGTTGCTCAAGGATGTTCGGGTGAGGCGCTAGGCTAAGCCCTACCGCCTCCCCGCTACCTCTTTCAACACCTCGAAGGCCGCGCGCTTGCGCGTCGCGTCGGCCAGGATCTCTTCCGGGTGCCACGTCCAGATGGCGTCGGCGCCTGCCCAGCGGCCCCAGCGGCCACGCTCCACCAGGCCCAGCGCCGAGCCCACCTCGGGGCCGAGGGCGAGGACAACCCGCGGCCTGATCGCCTCGACCTGGCGAGCGAGGGCGCCAAGGCAGCTCACGCAGGCTCGGGGCGCAGCGGTCCAGGCGTCGCCGGGCTCGACGCTGAGCACCTTGAGCAGCATGTTGGCCAGCATCGTCGAGGCTTCCCCCTGCGCGACAGGCGCGAGCAAGACCAGCGAGGAGCGCAGGCCGCCGCGACCCACGAGGGTGGGCTCGCCGCAACCCTCGCAACGCTCGGGAAGCGCGGCAACGGCGACAGCGAGCCGATCATCGGGCCCCTGGGCGCGCGCCTTCCACTTGCCGAGCAGGCCCCCGCCCTCGCTCGGCAGGGGCGGAGGAGCCAGCGACGGGGCCGCCATGGCCGGTTGCGACGGCCTGGGCAGGGACGGGGTGGGCAGCGACCGCGCGGGTAGCGACGGCGCGATCCGCGGCGGCGCAAGCTCCCGCTGTGCACGCACCTCGTCCTCCTCCCTGCCGGGCGACGGCTCGCGTCGCGACTCGACGGGCACGCCGATGACCCCCTGCAGCCGAAGCGACTGCGCTAGCGCCATGGTGTCGGCAACGAGGGTCGCGAGTTCGGCCCGGGGGTCGTCCACCGCGCCGTGGTATTCCAAGCGGGATCCTGCCGCCATATGCTGCGCTCCCCGCCCCCCCAGCTCGTGCTCGCCTCGGCCTCAGCCGGCCGCCGCGCCCTGTTCGCGGCGGCGGGAATCGACGTGAGCGCCGAGGCCCCGCGGTGCGACGAGACCAGTATCACCGCCGCGAATCCCGCCGCCACGGCGCTGGCGAGAGCGGTGGCGAAGGCCGAGTCCCTCGCCCGGGCCGGGGCGATCGTCATCGGGGCCGACCAGGTGTGTCACCTCGACGGGCGGGTCTTCAGCAAGCCCGCCGACGCGACAGAACACCGCACCCAGCTGCGCGCGCTCCGCGGGTACACGCACACCCTGTCCAACGGGGTGGCGGTGTTGCACGACGGCGGCGAAGAGAGCTGGGTCACCGACGTGCACGTCACGCTTCGCGACGACCTCAGCGACGACGAGATCGATGACTACGTCGCCGCCGGCGAGTCCCGGGACTGCGCCGGTGGCTACCGCGTGGAGGCGCTCGGCGCGCGGCTGATCTCGCGCGTGGACGGCGACCAGTTCGCGGTGGTGGGTCTCCCGCTCCTCGAGGTGATCACCGTGCTGCGCCGCCTCGGTTGGCGCCCCGCCCCCCTGTCGCATAAGCCCGCCTCGCCCTTGCAGGGTCAACACTCATGAGCTCCCGCGCGGTCGGCATCGACCTCGGCACCACCTTCTCCGCCATCGCGCACGTCAACAAGTTTGGCGTGCCCGAGATCATCCACAACAGCGAGGGCGAGCGCATCACCCCCTCGGTGGTGCTCTTCGAGAACGACGACATCATCATCGGCACCTACGCGAAGAACGCCGCGGTGGCCTACCCCGAGCAGGTGGTGGAGTTCGTCAAGCGCTACATGGGCGACGAAGACTTCGCCTTCGAGTACCGGGCAGAGGCCTACTCTGCCGAGAAGCTCTCCAGCTTCATCCTGGCCAAGCTCAAGCACGACGCCGAGCTCCGCCTCGGGCACAAGGTCGACCAGGCGGTCATCACCGTCCCCGCCTACTTCGGAGACAAGCAGCGCCGCGCCACCAAGCGGGCGGGCGAGCTGGCGGGCTTCAACGTGCTGGCGCTGCTCAACGAGCCCACGGCGGCGTCGTACGCCTACGGCCTCGCCAACCCGGGCGTCGACAAGCGCCTCCTCGTCTTCGACCTCGGCGGCGGCACCTTCGACGTGTCGATCGTGCACATCCGCGGCACCGAGATCACCGTGATCGCCACCACCGGCGACCACCAGCTCGGCGGCAAGGAGTGGGACGACTCCATGATCCGCTACGCGGCCGAGCAATTCCGCGTCCGCCACGGCATCGACCCCCTCGACGACCTCGCCGCCTACCACGACCTGCGCCAGAAGTGCGTGAGCGTGAAGCTCGCGCTGTCGAAGCTGCCCAAGCGGCAGCTCTTCTACGACTACAAGGGCAAGATCCTCCGGGTCGAGATCCCCAGGGAGAAGTTCGAAGACCTCACCGTGGGACTCTTGCAACGTTGCGAGGCCCTCACCCGCGACGTGCTCGACGACGCGCGGATGAAGCCCGACGACATCGACACCGTCGTGCTCGCCGGCGGCAGCACGCGGATGCCGATGGTGCGCGACATGATCCGCCGGCTCTTCAACAAGGAGCCCGCCACCGACATCAACCCCGACGAGTGCGTGGCCCTCGGCGCGGCGCTGACCGCCGCCATCGAGTCGTCACGGCTGGCCGGCGAGGCCCCGCCCGTCGACATCCGCACCCACGACGTCACGAGCCACTCGCTGGGCATGGTGGTCTACCGCGACGGCCGGCTCTACAACTCGAAGATCATCGAGCGCAACAGTCGCATCCCGTGCGAGCGCACCCGCGACGACTACGTCACCACCCACGACGGCCAGTCCACCATGGACCTGTGGCTGGTCCAGGGCGAGAACCCCGACCCGCTCGAGTGCAACGTGCTCGGGCACTTCGAGTTCTACGGGATCCCCATCCGCCCTGCAGGCCGGTCGCGACTGGCCGTCACCTTTCGCTACAACGCCAACGGCATCGTCGAGGTCGAGGCGATGGACCTCGACAGCGGGCAAACGCTCGCGCACCGCCTCGCCGCCGGCGCCGTCACCCTCGAAGACCTCGCGCGCGACCGCGCGCCGATGAGCATCGCCCTCCTGGTGGACTGCTCGGGGTCGATGTACGGGAAGAACATCGAGGAAGCCCGGCGGGCCGCCGTGGCCTTCATGGAGCGCACCCTCGGCCCCAACCGGCAGGTCGCGGTGGTGGCCTTCCCCGGCGGCATCGTCTGCCCGCTGACGAGCGACGTGCGGAAGCTCCGGGACTCCGTGGGGGGCCTCACACCCATCGGCTCCACCCCGCTCGCCGAGGGCCTCGCCACCGCCCGCGACCTGATGAAGAGCCGCGCTGGCGTGCAACGCGTGTTCGTGATGCTCACCGACGGCCATCCCGACGATCCCGAGGCGGCGCAGGCCGAGGCCCACCGCATCCGCTCGCAGGGTGGGCGCATCGTCACCATCGGCGTGGGACAACAGGTGCGCCCCGAGTTCCTGCGCGGGCTCGCGTCGCGACCCGAGGACTACCACTTCTGCAGCGAGAGTGTCGAGCTGCAAGGCACCTTTATCAACCTCGCCACCGAACTGGCCGGAGTCTAGCGGATGTCGTCCACCACCGAAGCCAAGCTCGACGAGATGCTCGCCCTCATGCGCGAGCGTGCCTCGCGCGACGACGGGCAACAGCGGGCCTTCGACGCCCTCTACGAGGAGTTGAAGCAGTACAAGGAAGACTTCATCTTCCAGGCCGAGAAACCCTTCCTGCTCGACCTGCTCCTCTTCTACGACTCGCTGTCCTGGTTCCACCAGTCCTTGCAGCGGCGCGAGATGAGCCCCGACGTCATCAACGACAGCTTCCAGTACCTCCTCGACGAGTTCCTCGAGCTCCTCTACCGTCGCGACGTGGTTCCCGCCGAGTCCAGCGACCGCTTCGACCGGAAGCTCCACAAGGCGGTGCGCGTGACGCCCGCGCCGACGCCGGGGGAGGACTGGAAGGTCGAGTCGGTGCTCAAGCGTGGATTCCTGCGCAACGAGAAGGTGCTTCGGGCCGAGGAGGTTTCCGTGTACCGTCACAATCCCGATGCGGGAGCGAAGCAGGACTAGCCGATGGCAGACGACGGGATCATCCTCGGCATCGACCTCGGGACGACGTTCTCGGCGATGGGCTACGTCGACCGTCACGGCAAGCCGTGCGTGCTCCCCAACGCCGAGGGGCACCCCACCACCCCCTCGGTCGTCCACTTCTACGACCGCGAGGCCTGCGTCGTGGGCGAGGAAGCGGTGAAGATGGTGGTGGTCGACGCCAGCAACGTGGTGCGCTTCATCAAGCGCTACATGGGCGAGCCCGACTTCAGCCTGAAATTCTTCGGCAAGAGCTACTCGCCACAAGAACTATCCGCGATCATCCTGCGTAAGCTGAAGGATGACGCGACCGAGGCCCTCGGCTTCGACGTCAACGAGGCGGTGATCACCGTCCCCGCCTACTTCAACGCCGCGCAGCGCGCGGCCACCGCGGACGCCGGCGCGCTGGCCGGCTTCAACGTGCTGTCGATCATCAACGAGCCCACCGCCGCCGCGATCTCCTACGGCATCGAGCGCCTCGGCACCGATCGCAACATCATGGTCTTCGACCTCGGTGGCGGCACCTTCGACGTCACGGTGATGGAGATCCGCGGGGCCTCGCTCCGTACCGTCGCCAGCGACGGCAACGCCGAGCTCGGCGGCAAGGACTGGGACGACAGGCTGCTCAACTACGTGGCCGACAGCTTCCAGAAGCAGTTCGGCCTCGACCCGCGCGACGACCCGCAGCCCTACCAGGAGCTGTACGAGCGCTGCTTGCATGCCAAGATCAGCCTCTCCACCAAGCCGAGGGCGGTCATCCCGGTGAACTACCGGGGCCACCGCGCCGTCGTGCCCGTGACGCGCGAGGAGTTCGAGGGGCTCACCCGCGACCTGCTCTTGCAGTGCGAGGACACCTGCAACATCGTGCTCGAGAAGGCACGGATGCGCTGGGTCGACATCGACGACTTCATCCTGGCCGGCGGCAGCACCCGGATGCCCATGGTCCAGGCGATGTTGCAGCGCCTCTCGGGCAAGGACGCCGCGAGCGGGGTGAACCCCGACGAGTGCGTGGCGCTGGGCGCGGCGCTGGCGGCGGTGTTCCGGCACCGGCCCGAGCACCCGGCACTGCAAGCCTACCGCGCCGCCAACGCCGACAGGAAGGCTGCCGCCGAGGTGGAGATCTCCGACCCCGACAGCTACACGCCCGTCCAGGGCGGAGGCACCGAGGTCCCGCCGCCCTCCAACGTCATCGGCCTCCCCGGGGTGCGCATCACCGACGTGGCTACCCACCCGCTGGGCATCGTCGTGCTCGACGCCAACCTCAAGGAGCGCATCGTCAACCTGATCCCAGAGATGACGCCCCTCCCTTGCGACCGCCGCGGTCGCTTCGCCTACGCCTACGACAACATGACGGCGGTGCGGGTGGAGGTGACCGAGGGGCACGGCGAGGCGCGCGACGAGGTGACGGTCATCGGCGAGGTGGTGCTCGACAACCTGCCTCCCCGTCCCCGGGGCACGCCGATCGAGGTGGTCTACCGCTACACCGTCAACCAGATCCTCGAGGTCGATGTCACCGATGTCGAGTCGCGACACACCCGCCGCGCCCGGATCAACCTTCGCGGCAGCATCGACGAGCGCCAGAAGAAGGAAGCGCGCGAGCGGATCGCGCGGGCTAGTATCACCTAGATCACGATGGAACGCAGAGAGCTCGAAGAAATCGAGAGGTTCTTCGCCGCGAGCGGCCACCGCTCGCCGATGGCCTACCTGGGCCTCGACGAGGAAGCCTCCGACGAGGAGATCGAGGCCGCCCTCCGGAAGAAGCGGAGCTGGGCACAGGGCCAGCAGGCCAACCCGAAGTACCGGGCCGAGGCGCTGTTCGTCATCAAGTTCAACGCGGCACTCCGGCGCCTGTTGATCGAGGAGCGGGAAACCTACGAGGCCCATTTTCTCGACGGGCAGACCCAGGCGAAGCTCGACGAGATCGACAAGTTCATCCGCGGCGCGCTTGCCGCCGGCGTGCTCACCCCGCAGATCGACGCCGCCATCCGCGTGCAAGGGCGCAGCCTCGACATGGCCGACCACGTGGTGGAGCAGCGCATCAACGCCATCGCCAACGAGCTGGGCACCACGCGCGCGACCGACGACGACGTGGGCGGGGCCGCCGCGACGATCGACTTCTACGCCCTCTTGCAGGTGTCACCTCTCGCCAGCGACAACGAGATCGCCGAGGCCTACCGGGAGCGCTACCGCTGGGCGCGAAACCTCCGCGACCACGACCGCGGCGGCAAGGTGCTGGGCGCCCTCGACGACGCGTGGCGCATCCTCCGGGATCCCGAGCGGCGGAAGCGCTACGACCAGCGTCGCGGCGAGCTGGAGGATGTCACCGAGGAAGTGGAGAAGCGCGCGGGGGCCCTCGCCCAGCTCGTCGGAGGCTCGGACGGCAGCACGCCGCCGAGGGCTGCCCCTCCCCGCACCAACGAGGCCATGCTCGCCGACATCCGGGCGCGCATGACCGTTCCACCCCAGGGGGCTCCCGAGCCCCCCGACCCGATGGAGGTGATGCGGCCGAGCCCGGGCGCGCGCCTGGCCACCCCCGTCCCCGCCGCCCCGGTGGAGCCCCCAGCCGTCGCGACCTCGACCGCTGAAGGCGAGGCGTCCCCGGAGCCCAGTCCCCTCCGACTGGCCAGCGCGGGCGAGGTGAGCGCACCGATCCCGAACATCAGCGGTCGAACGCTCGGTCTCGCATCGGGTCCACAGCAGCTTCGCGAGCGCCAGCCGCGGCTGGTTCTCCCGGGCAAGACCATCGTGCGACTCGCGGCGCCCCGGAGCGCGCCGGTTTCCTACACCGTGAAGGTGCAAAACGGTGGCCAGGGCCGGATGCCAGGAAAACTCGTGTCTGACGCCACCTGGCTGGTGCCCGACCGCGCCTGGCTCGACCCGCAGGCGCGCGAGCAGGACGTGGTGGTGGAGATTCGCCCCGCGGAGATGCCGGGGAATCGCGCGAGCGCGACGCTCACGATCGTGGCCGACCACGGCGAGCGACGGGTGGTCAGCTTCGAGGTGTCGCGACGCAGCTATGTGTTGCCGTTCGCCGCGGCGCTGATCCTGATCGCGGGGCTCGCCGCTGCCTACTTCGCGATGCAGTACCGGTCGAGCAGGGTGGTAGACAGCGCCGGTCCCGCGTTGCACCTGGAGATCGACCCCCCGGCCGACCGGGTGCTGGTCGACGACGTTCTCGTCGGTGCCGGTCGCACCCTCGAGATCACCGCCCCCGAGCCCGGCCGACCCTTCCGGGTGCGCATCGAGACCGATGGGTTCGCCGCGCACGAGGAGCTGGTGTCGCTCAAGGGGACGAGCCTCGATCGGAAGGTGACGCTCACCCTCGCCGACCGCCTCGCGTGGGCGCCACCGGCAGGCGAGGTCGCGACCCTCCTCCCCGAGGAAGCGGGTGCATCCCTCCGCGCCAGGGCCGGCGAGCTGGGCGCCTGCTTCACCGACGGCAGCCCGAGGAGAGTGACCCTCCGCTTCACGCTGCGGGTGACTTCCGACGGCCAGGTGCGCGGGCTCGACATCGCCGGCGAGGGCGTCGACCGGCAGGCGGCGCGCGATTGCGTGGCGCGCGTGGTGAGGGCGTTGCGACTGGAACCCTTCACTGGCACCTGGGCACAGATCGAGGTCCCCGTCGAGCTCCGGGTTGGCCAGTGAGCCGTCGACGCGGAGCGCGGACGATCGAACAGATTCGCGGGGAGATCGAGGTCGCCCTCGACCGCTCGGACGCGGAGCGCGCGCTGGCGCTGGCGCGCGAGGGACTGGCCCTGCGTCCCGACGCCGAGGGCTGGTACCTGCTCGGCGTGGCGCTCGAGGCCAATGTCGAGCTGGAGAGCGCCGTCGCCGCGCTCGAGGAGGCGGTGAAGCTCGATCCCTCGCATGCCGACGCCCACGTGGCGCTCGCCGAGATGGCGAGCAACGCGCTCGACTTCGACGCCGCCACCGAGCATGTACTCGACGCGCTCCGCGCCGACCCGGGCCATCCCGACGCGCTCCACCTGCGGGCCTGCCTGCGCGAGCGCCGGGGCGATCACGATGGCGCGGCCCGCGACTTCGCCGCCGCCGCGCTGATCGACCCCGACCGCTTCCCGGTTCCGCCCGCGCTCGACGACGACACCATCGAGGCCGTCACCGAGGAGGTGCTGCGCTCGCTGCACCCCAGCCTGCGGGCCTACCTCGCCAACGTGCCGATCATCGTCGACGAGCAACCCTCCGACGAGGTGTTGCTCGACCTGCCCGGCGCCCATCCCTTCGAGCTGCTCGGCTGCTTCTCCGGGCGCGCGCTCGCCGAGAGCCCGGGCCACGATCCCTGGAGCGTGCTCCCGCCCACCATCTGCCTCTACCGGCAGAACCTCCAGCGCTTCGCGCACGACCGCGAGGAGCTGGTGGCCGAGCTGAGGGTGACCCTCCTCCACGAGATCGGCCACTACCTGGGACTCGACGAGGACGACCTGGAGGAGCGTGGCCTGGAGTAGCCCGCGCCGAGGTTGACGGCGCCTCGCGCCGCGCATAGACAGGGCGGCGCTGGGGAAGTAGCTCAGCTGGGAGAGCGCCGCGTTCGCAATGCGGAGGTCGAGGGTTCGATCCCCTTCTTCTCCACCACCCCACGACGAGACCCCGGGTAGCGCAGCCGCGCTCCCGGGGTCTTCTCGCGCGAGGCGAGCGACTCAGGTATCGACGAGCAGGGGCGCCTGGCCGGCCATCCCGAGGAGGCCCTGCAGCAACTCCGCCGCCCGGGGCTCGAGCATGACGAACTGCACGCCACAGCCGATGGCCTCGCCGCGATCGTCGCACCGCTGCCACCGCACCTCGCCGATGGCGGCCACCGGCGGCTCGCTGCCCACCCGCACGCTGAGGTGTACCAGCTCGCCGACGCCGGGGCAGGGCGTCATGGCGATGAACACGCCGCCCTCGGAGAGGTCCTCGGTGAACCCGCAGAAGAAGTTGGTCTGGGAGCTCGCCGTGATGTGCGCCTCCACGGCACGCCGTGGGCTCTTGCGGCGCTCCTCGACGACGGGACTGGGGACGGGCTCGGGCGTGGTCATGGGGGGTCGCTCCTTGCGCCGGGGATCGGCTTTGCCGCGACGGGACGTTAGCCCCCTGCGCAGATGAGCCGCCCACAGCCCGCCGACAACGCCGTGTCCACCCGCGCCGAGCGCGCCGGCCTCGCCGTGGCCGACGACGGCGTCCACCTCTACTGGCGCGCCGTGGGACAGGGCCCGGTGATGGTGTGCAACAACGGCGTGGGCGTGAGCACCTTCTTCTGGCGCTACACCATCGACCAGTTCGCCGGCACGCACACCGTGCTGACCTGGGACTACCGCGGCCACGGCCGGAGCGACCCGCTCCCCGATCCCACCAGCGGCGACGTGACGATGCCGCGCCACGCGCGCGACATGCTCGCCGTGCTCGACGCCGCCGAGGTCAAGGAGGCGATGGTCCTCGGCCACTCGATGGGCTGCCAGGTGGCGCTGGAGGCCTACCGACTGGCGCCGGAGCGCATCCTCGGCATGGTCCTCGTCCTCGGGACGGCGGGCCGCGCCCTCGAGACCTTCATGGGCAACCCGCGTTCGCCCACCTACTTCCGCGCCGCCGGCCGCGTCATCCGCCGCCTCGGCGACCGGACCCACGCGCTGGTGCGCCCCATCCTGCAGTCTCCCGTGGCCTGGGCCTTCACCCGCCGGGCCCAGCTGGTCGACCCGCTCTACGCCTCGCACGACGACATGCAGCCCTACCTCGACCACCTCGCCACCATCGACATGCGGATGTTCATCCGCACCGTGCTGGCCATGCAGGACCACGACGCCTGGGACGTGCTGCCCCGGCTGCGGGTGCCGGTGCTGGTGATCGGCGCGGAGCGCGACGCCTTCACGCCCATCTCGCTGTCGAAAGACATGGCGCGCCGCATCCCCGGTGCCGAGATGATCGTGCTCGCCGACGCGTCGCACGCGGCGATCATCGAGCAACCGGAGACCATCAACCACCGGGTGGAGCGTTTCCTTCGCGAGCGGCATCCCTTCTCAGCGCGTTGAGAGCCGCATCGTCGAGCCGTCGCCACCCGCTCGATGTGCGTTTCCATGTCGCGACACCATCGAGCGTGAGAGTCCAGCGCAGGCTGAGTTCCTCCCCCTCCGCCTCGACCGACAGCGCCATCCCCTCCGGCCGGAGGCGCAGCGACAGGGCGGCACACAGCTCGCGCGCCTGGTTGCTCAGCTCTACCCGGACCACCCACCCGGCCAACCAGGCGAGCCAGGTGGCGAGGAGCACGAGGAGCACGGCCGCGAGCACGCTCTCCACGTTGGAGTGGTCGAGGTAGAGCGACGTTACCCCGAGAGATCCACGTCTTCCCCCTCCCGGGCCACCACTACCCGCATGCCGTCGAGCCCCGCCGACCACCGATCGCCCAGCCGGTCGAGATCGTCGTCGGTCGCGTCGGGCGCGTGATGGAAGAGCCCGAGGCACCTCACCTCCGCCTCGCGACAGAGGGCCGCGGCGTACTCGGGGTAGCCGTGGCCCCAGGTCATCTTCTCGAGGTACTCCTCCTGCGAGAACATCGTGTCGATCGCGACGTAGTCAGCGCGCTTGATGGCGTTGACCACCGCTTGCTCTCGCCCGGTGGGGCGCCCGCCACCCGCCAGGCCCTCACCCGGTCGCGACAGGGGCGAGGTGTCCGTGAGGTGGGCGACCTTCTTGCCGCTCCCCTCGATCACGTAGCCGCAGGCCCCGCCCGGGTGGTTGAGCTGCACCGGGGTGATCCGGTACTCGCCGCGCTCGAAGCTCCGCCCTGGTCGGCAGGATCCGTAGTCGATGGGCGCGGGCAGCTCGTGGACGCGCAGGGGATGCAGCACGCCGTTGAGGTAGCGCCCGAGGCGATCGCGAGTGGCCTCGGGGGTAAACGTGGGCGCCACCACGCTGACGCGGAAGGAGGGCGCGAACAGCGCGGCGAAGAAGGGGAAGCCGAAGACGTGGTCGAGGTGGAAGTGGGTGAACAGCAGCGTGACCTCGCGCTCGGGACGGGAGAAGATCTCCTGGCCCAGCGCCCGGATGCCCGTCCCGGCGTCGATCACCAGCGGACCCTGCCCTGAGAGCTGCAGTTCCACGCACGAAGTGTTGCCGCCGTACCGCTGGGTCTGCGCGCCCGGGACCGCGATCGACCCGCGCACGCCCCAGAAGCGCATCCTCAGGCTCACGAGACCACTCGCAACATCAACCCGCTGCCTCGGCTGGCGAGCCGGGAACGTAACCACAATCCCGGTACGCGCCCCCGCGAGCGCCTGGCCGGGGGGAGGAGGTGGTGCGCGGTACAGGATTCGAACCTGTGACCTTCGGCTCCGGAGGCCGACGCTCTATCCAGCTGAGCTAACCGCGCGTTCGGACCGGGCTTTACCCACCGGCCCGCGCCTCGTCAAGCGCGGCCCAGCGCGCCATGCGCGGGACGACCTCGTCGCGCCAGGCTGCCGACACCCGCACGGCGGCGAAGGCGCGCAACAAGCAGGCGACGATCCAGTGGAGCTCCTCGTAGAGGAACATCCGGTCGTAGAGCACCTCGGCCGCGTCGCCCGACTTCACCTGCGCCGGGAGCTTGGCCTGGGCGATCGACACCCGCGTGCCGCGCAGCGTCACGTGGTAGTCGCGGTCTTCCCGGCGAACGTAGAGCCTGATGTCCCTGGGCACCTTCCCGCCGGCCACGGCGGCACGGGCCTCCGGCGTGGTGGCCGGCGACTCGCCCGTCAGCACCGCGCTCGGGCGTTCCTCGCCGGTGGAGCGCAGGGCGATCCGGTCGTCGACGTACACTTCCACGCCGCCCTGTCCCTCGTCGATCGCGAACCTGCCGTTATCTTCCTCGGACTTCCACCACAGCCACAGGTAGAAGTCGGCCGACACGTGCGGCGGCAACAGCTCGGTGGCGCCGCTCCGACCGAGGCCCTCTTCGATCCCCTCGTCGCTCATGCTCCCCTCCCCCGCAGGTCGGTGGTGCCCGCGCTGGCCAGCGCCTCGGCCAGTCCCTCGGTGCCGGTGAGCTCGTCGAGCGGGCTCCACGGGACGGCGCGCAGGCCGAAAGTGCGCAAGAACAACTTCTGGAAACGCTCGTTGGGAAGCTCGGCGTCGTTGGTGAACACCGCCCAGCCGTCGTTGACGTGCCACAGCACTTCCCAGGTCTGCACGCGGGGGAGGCACTTCTGGAGCAGCTCGAGCTCTAGCGCTTCCTTCAGCTCCTCGCGCACCGCGGCGGGCGCCTTCGGACGGTTGTTCGCCTTGCACCAGGCCTCCAGCCGCTTCTGCAGGTGAGCGCGAAGGAGCTTCGCCGGGACCGACTTCTTGTCGACGCGCAGCGCGAAGTAGGCGTAGCGATCGTAGAGCCACTGGTTGAGATCGGTGAAGTCGGTGTCGAGCAGGTTGTGCGCCTGCGTCCAGCCCATCACCTCGCCCTTGTGCGTGGGCGACTGCGGCTCGCGGAACTGGTGCGTGTTCAGCGTGTCGATCCACCGGTCGCGAAAGCCCTCGGGGAGCTCGCCGATGACCCGGTATCGGCGCACCGACAGGGCGCCCTTGAGAATGCCCATCCCCTACTCCCGGAAGTCGTCGAGGGCGTGGCGGAAGATCACCACGTCGGTGCCTGCCCTGGTGCGCAGGCCGAACTCCCACCGGGCCACGTAGCTCACCTGGCCCGCGAAACACTCCCCCTCGAGCGTGACGGCCACCACGTCGGACTTGTGGTCCCAGGCCTCTCCCAGCCGCCGATTGCCGCAGCCGTAGCGGTCTTGCGGGCGCATCACCGGGTCGATCGTGCGCGCCTTGCGGCGCTCGTCCCAGGTCATCGACTTGCGCGCTTTCTGCCAGCCCTGGGCATCGCAGGCGAACTTGATCCGCGTCTTGTGGATGGTCTCGGTGGCGCCGGACTCCGCGTCGATCATCTCGATCTCGTAGGGCTGCACGGCGAGTACCTTGACGCGACGCAGCAGGCGGCCATGCACCCCGATGATGAGCTCCGTACCGTTCTTGGCGGCGGCGTCGAACACGTCGCGATCACGCTGCTCGGCGAGGTGGGCATCGACCCGGCGGCGACGCAACACCTGCTGCAAGTCGGCCTGGCCCAGCGCGATCTGGGTGGCGAGCGCCCGCTCGAGACCATGTCGCGACATGAGGGCCTCGATCTCGTCGCGCTGCGCCATCTGTTTGAGGGCGTCGTTCAGGTCGAGGCGCCCCTGGGCCACGCGAACGGCGATGTCGAGCGGGACTCCCGTCGTCTTGACAATATGCTCGGCCTTCGCTCTGACCGGGTCGATTCGCGGCCGGGACTGGCCGCCGGCGCCGGGGCCCGGCTTGCCACCCGGCCCTTTCCCGCCGGGCCCGCGCCCCTGATCGCGGCCTCCGCCGCGCGGGTCGAATCCGCCCACCATGCGTCGCATTGTCCCGGTCTAGTAACCTCGGGGGTCGCGGTCAACGACCTGGGGCCCAGGATATGTCACGGCGATGTCCATGCTCGCCCCCGGCGCCGCGGCGCCCGACTTCACCGCGCCGACCAGCTCCGGCTCGGTCACCCTGTCCGCGCTGCGCGGCCAGCGGGTGCTGCTGTTCTTCTACCCGAGAGACGCGACCCCTGGCTGAACCATCGAGGCGCGTGCTCTTGCCACGCACGCCGAGCAGTTTGCCCGGCGAAACACGGTGATTCTCGGCGTGAGCAAGGACAGCGCGCGATCGCACGCGAAGTTCCGCGAGAAGGAGTGCCTTCCCTTCGAGCTGGTGAGCGACAGCGATGGCATCTGCGAGGCGTACGGCGCCTGGCGCCAGAAGAAGCTCTACGGACGCGAGTACGAAGGCATCGCGCGCATCTCGGTGCTCATCGACGAGACTGGCGTCGTTCGCCGCGTGTTCGACCCGGTGAAACCAGCCGAGCACGCGGAGGAAGTCATCCGGGCTCTCGACGCGCTCTGATCGCGTCGAGCACCGCGTCGAGGAGCACCTCGGCGGGGGCCGGCTTCCGCACCCGCCGGTCCACGCGCTCGCGCGTGAGTTCGAGTATTACGTGGTCGCGACATGCCGTGTGCAGCAGCGTCGTCGGTGCCGTCCGGACGCGCTCCAGCTCGTCGAGCAGGACGAGACCGCCGAGATCGCCAAGGTTCTCCTGGTACTTTCGCGCCCGTGGACCCAGCACCGCCCGCGGCGCGTCGCCCAGCGGGATGAACAGGTCCATCACCAGGATGTCGACGGTGCCCGCGTGGAGCGCTGTCACCGCTTCCTCGACGGAGTGTACGCAGACCACCTCGGCCACCTCCGCGGCCTGGAGCGCGCGCACGCACACCTCGACGTTCTCGGGATCGTCGTCGACGAAGAGCACGCGCACGGCCACCCCGGTAACGTGACCGCCTAGTCCAGGTGGGTTCTCGACTCGAGCCCGAGCGACAGCCCCACGCCGACGCCGTCGAAGTGGCTGCCGAGACAGGCCTCCAGGCGAAACGCGGTGCGGGTCCCGGCGCCGCTACCCCCGCCGCAGGCGGCGACGAGGGGGCGAGGCTCGCCGCTGGCACCCGGCAGCACCGCGCCGACGTCCAACCCGATCTCCGGCGAGAAGCCCGGTCCCCGGGGTGTCCAGCGGCCTCCCGCGCTGAGCGGCACGGTCACGTCGACCCCCGGTCCCAGGGTGTCGAAGGTGGCCGTGGGCGCGTCGAGGCCCACGGTCCACGCGACGCTCCAGGCGCTGGCCACCCGGACTCGGCCAGCGAGGGCACCGGTGAGCGAGATGCCGTCGGCCTCCTCGTCGTAGGGAACGGAGCTCCACGCGCCCCCGAGCAGCACCCCCGCCGACGCGTTCCACTCGCGGCCGCGGCTGCTGGGCCGGTCCGCGGCAGGCTCGGGGCGGCCCTCCTTCTTGCGCGGTGGCGGTTCGACCGCGACCTCGACGGCGGCAGGCCTCAACTCCTCGAGGCCGTCGCCCGAGGCCAGCCATGCCCGCGCCTCTCCGGCCTCCCAGCCCACGAACACGATCGGCTCGGCGCGCGCGGCGGCAATCGCCAGGAGCAGGCTCTCCTCCTCGGGGTCGGGGGCACCCCGGACCAGCCCCTCGACGGCGCGGCCGAGGTCTTCCGCGTCGTCCTGCGCCCCCACGGAGAGCACCGTCCCCTCGCCACCGGCGCGGTGGAGCCGCAGCGCGCCGCGCACCTTGCCGTTGCCGACGAGCTGCACGATGTTGTCGCCGGGAACCCCCGCGGCGGGGCCGGTGACGGGCCTGCCATTGAGCCGCACCTCCAGCGCGCCGCGGCCGATCACCGCGATGGGCACCGGCCGCTCGCGGTCCCGCCGGCCCCGGGCCACCTCCAGGGCCTGCATCACGTCGGCGCCCACGTCGGCCGGGATCGAGGTGGAGGGCGCGGCCGCCGCCCGGTCGAGCGCGGTGGTGGCCTCCGAGGCGTAGAACGCGGCGCGCATCGGATCGTCTCCCGCCGCCGCGCTCGCCAGCAGCAGGTCGGCCTCGGCGCGGGCGAGATCGAGCGCGGCGAGGTCGGAAGCGGCCAGCGGTCGCGACAGGCACTCGAGCTCGAGGTCGAGGCCGATGAGGTCGCCCAGCGCCGCCTGCACCTGCAGCACCAGCACGCGACGGCGCGCCGCCGCGAGGCGCGAGCGCCACGCGTCGAGCTCGACGGGCCCCTCGCAGTCCGGCCCCAGTCCCTCGACCAGCGGCAACACTTCCACGCCCCGGAGCGCGCGCCCGGTGTCGAAGGTGGCCCGCCGCTCCAGGTCGTTCGCGGCGAGGAGCGCGTCGATCGTGGTGTCGTCGGGACCGCCCGTGGAGGGCACCACCACCAGGACCGGGTCGGCCGCGCGAGCCGAGGGCATGACGAGGGCGAGGGCGAGCAGGCCGCTCACCGGCCCTCGTCCTCCCAGCGCGCCTCGTCGAAGTTCCAGACCCGCTGGGTGACCGCGCCCGGGGCCACGTCCACGCGAAAACTCTTGCGGCGACCATCCTCGGTAACCAGCAACACCACGTGGTTGCCCGCGGGCAGGCTGTACTCCAGGAGCGGCGTGAACTTCACGTAGGCGCCGTCGATCGTCACCTGGGCGCGCGGCGTGGAGCCGAGGCTCAGCGCACCATCCTGTGTCGCGACACTTGTGGAGCTCGCGGACGGGATCGTTGCTGGCGGCGTCTCCACCGCGACCGCCGGTGCCGAGGCGGGCGCCTCGATCGTGCCAATGAGCGCAGCCGGCGTGCGGCCGCCGGCCGGGGCTCTCTCGACGCGCACGCTTGGCATCACTTTCGCCGCCGGGGCAGGCGAGGGCGACGAGGCCACCGGCGCCGGTGCCGGCGCGGCCGGTGTCGATGCCGATGTCGAGGACGAGGTCGATGTCGCTGCCGGCGTCGATGTCGATGTCGACGGCGCGGGCGTTTCCGTGACCACGGCCGCCGGGGCCGCCTCCGCCTCGCTGGCGGCCGGCCTCGGTGCAGGCGCGGACCGCGGCGCGAGGAACAGCTTCCAGGCGGTGAAGCAGAGGATCACCACGCTCACCGCCGCGAAGCCGAGCGAGAACAGCGGGCCGGACCACGAGGTCGAGCGCTGGGCGCCGCGCCGGGGCAACGCGGCAGGCTTTCGCGGCGCGTGCATCGTGCCGGCCACCACCGGCAGGCCGGGCCCCGCG
>VGRQ01000010.1 GCA_016875315.1 Deltaproteobacteria bacterium
CGGCGACGGGGGCGATGGCGGCGGCCTCGTCGCCCTGTTCGCCGGGACCGAGATCCGCGTGGGTGGCAGCGTCGTGGCGCGCGGTGACGACGGCGAGATCGGCGACGCCAGCGGCAACGGCGAGGTGGGCGGAGGCGGAGCGGGCTCGGGCGGAAGCATCTACCTAGCGGCGCCCGACGTCACGATCACCGGCTCCGTTCTCGCCACCGGCGGCACCGGCGGCGCCTCGGCGTGGCACTCGGGTTCGCCCTACGGCTCGGCCTACGGCGGCGATGGCGGCGACGGCCGGGTGCGGATCGATAGCGACAGCACCAGCGGCGCGTCGTCACCGAGTGCGTATGCGGGGGGGTACGTGGAGTGAGGGAGGCTGGAGGAGGGAGGCTGGAGGAGGGAGGTTGGAGGCGGAACTCAGGCGGCGCGCCCGCCGTCCGGCGTGCCGGGTGCGCCTGTCGCTGCGACGGCGATAGTGCCAAGACTCAGGCCCCTCCCTCCCAGGCCCCTCCCTCCTCCCTCCTGGCTGCTGGCGGGCAGGCGCGCGGCGAGCATCAGTACAGCGCGTCGAGGAGGTCGATCACCGCCTCGGGGTCGGCTCGCTCGGGGTCGGGGAAGGCGTCCTCCATGGTCTTGTTCGCCCACCACGCCATCGCCCGGTAGTGGTGGTTCACCCCCGTCCACGACGCGCGGTGGTTGTCGAGGCAGTGCTCGGCCCACTGGTCGGTCCACGAGTCGGTGGTGTACTCGTCGAGGCAGTCACCCTCGTCGACGATGCCGAGCTTGTGGTCGGCATAGTCGCACCACTGCTGCCGGGTGAGCGAGTTGATGCGGCAGTAGCAGCCCGTGCTGCAGCCGACGGTGACGCCGCGGTCGAAGTCGTAGACGGTGCCCTCGTCGATCTCCCCCTCCAGCGGGAAGATGCGCGACGACTGGTAGAGCGTGGCGGCCGCGATGATCTCCAGCCCGTCCTTCCACGCGCCCCGGTCGCGCTCCTCCAGGGCGAAGAGCGCGGGGATCATCTGCGAGGCGTCGGCCACCCAGGCGGTCACCTGCTCGGCCGACGGGTCGGCGACCGTCACCTTCAGCCCGTTGTTGTAGGTGCAGCGCTGGGCGTCGAAGGGCCAGCCCTCCCAGGTGGTGTCGCGGCAGTCCTGCTCGACGTAGGGCTTGACGGAGAGCAGGTCGACCACCCGGCCGGGCGTGTCGTCGAGGTAGGGGTCGGGGCCCGGGCAGGGGTCGGCCGGCGCCTCGCCGGGGAGCGCGAGGTACTTCTCCTTCACCCAGCCGTCGTCGCCGTCGCCGGTGATGGGGAGCCAGTTGCCGTCGGCCTCGCCGCGCACGCGCACCTCCGAGCCGCAGGCGAGAGCGCGCAGGACCGGGGCGTCGCCGTCGGCGTCCGACCGCAGGTTGAGCCAGTCGGCGGCGATGACGATGCGGACGTCGGTGTCCTCGCCGGCGTCGGTCGCCTCGCCGGTACCTTCGGATGCGTCTCCGGCGGTGTCGGCAGCGGTGTCCTCGCCCCACCCCGATGGGGCATCGGTGCCCCGCTCGGGCAGCGGCATGCTGGCAGCCGGGACCGAGGCCGAGCAGCCGGCCAGCGCGACCAGGGGCAGGGAAGCAAGGAGCGAGGCGGAGCAGGTCGGGGCGATGCTCATCAGGGGGCTCTCCGGCGGAAGGGGGCGGGCGTGGCAGCTCACGGCACGGGTGTTGCAACCCTGGTGCCAGCGCCCCCGAGGCTCCATGCTGCTCGTCCTGCTCATCGCCTGCGACTCCGACGCCATGCTTCGCGCCCGCGCTGGAGGCGGCGCCGGGGACGCGCCGGCGGGGGAGAGCGGGGAGGGGAATGGCGACGCGGAGGACGCCGGCGGGGGAGTCGACTCGGGCGGCGCGGATGCCAGCGGCGAGGACAGCCCGCTCGCGCCCGCGCTCGCGGCCGGCTTCCGGGCCTCGCCCTACGGGGTGACGCCCATGCCTGCGGCCTCCTACTGGGGGGAGGTAGCCGAGGGGATGGCCGGGCGCTTCGACGACGCGACGCCCGCCGGCGTGTGGATCGTCGGCGTCGCGGGCGACGACGGCGTTTGCTACCTCTCCTTCCCCTCCCCCGGTGGGCGCTGGGACGACGTCGGGTTCAGCGGCGACGACGAGAACGAGGAGGCGCTCGACTGGTTCGACCGCCACGGCGTGAAGGTGTGGCTCCAGGTCGAGCCCGCCGACGCCGACGTCGACGACCTCATCGAATTGGTGATGGCGGAGTACGGCCACCACGAGAGCGTCGTGGGCTTCGGCATCGACGTGGAGTGGTTCAAGTTCCACGACTACACGGACGGCAAGGCCGTCACCGACGAGAAGGCGGCGCAATGGCGCGACGAGGTACAGGCCTGGAGCCCGGGCTACTCGCTGTTCCTCAAGCACTGGCTCGTCGACCGGATGCCGCCCACCGAGCGCGACGGGCTCCTCTTCGTCGACGACGGGCAGGACACCGGCTCGCTCCGCGCGCTCGTCGCGAGCTTCGACCAGTGGGGTCGCGAGTTCGCCCCGGCGCCGGTCGCCTTCCAGTACGGGTACGCCTCGGACCGCGGCTGGTGGAACGACCTCGACGACCCGCCTGCGGAAATCGGGCAGGCGCTGCTCGACGAGATCCCGAACACGACCGGGCTGTTCTGGGTTGACTTCACCGTCGAGGAGGTGTTTCCCCGGTGAGCCACCACCTCCCCGTCGTCGACAGCCCGGGCGACGGCGTCGCGACCGCCGAGCGCCCTACAGCCTACAGCCTAGGCAAGCAGCCAGTCCCCGACCACCGAGATCACCTCTTCCTTGCCGATCTCGTTGACGATCTCGTGCCGCATGTCGGCCCAGGCGTGAACGTGGGCCCCGGCGCGCGCCGCGAAGGCGCGAGCGGTGGGCGGGTCGGTGATGGGGTCGGCCTCGCCAATGAAGACGGCGAGGGGAATCGGCCAGTTCGGCTCGGCCAGGACACGCGCCTGGGCGGCCGTCATCTCGGTGTACCAGCGGGCGGTGACCTTCTTGTAGACGTCGGGGTCGGCGGCGTAGGCCTGGCCGACGGCTGGATCGCGGGAGAGACCCGCTGGGTCGAGCTCGTTGGCGAGCGCCATGGATGGAATGAGTCGCGACAGGACACGACCGGCGGTGGTCTTCCAGGCGGGCACCTTCATGCGCACGCCGAGCAGAGGATTCGAGAGGGCGAGCTTGGCCGGGCGCAGCCCCTCGCGCACCGCGTCGAGCGCCACGAGGCCCCCCATGCTGTGCGCGAAGAGGCGCCAGCCAGGGCGCAAGGAGCCCGCCACCGCCTGCACGTCGGCGACGTACTCGCCCCAGCGATCGACGTGGCTGCGGCGCCCTCCCGAGCGCCCGTGACCGCGCAGTTCCATGACCGTCACCCGGCAGCCGCGGGCGGCCCAGGCCCGCGCGACGTGGTCGTAACGCGCGGCGTGCTCGGCGAGGCCGTGCGTCAAGAGGACGTCGGTGTCGCCGTCGCCCGTGGTGACGACGTGGATCTTGGTCCCGTCGGCGCTGTCGAAGAAGGTGCTCATCAGTTCGCGAAGAGATCGCCCGACTGGGCCAGGAGGTCCTTGGCCTTGCGCTGCTCGGCCTCCATCTCCGGCTTCACCTCGGGGATGGCATCGACGGGCTGCGCGAGCACCCAGTTCAGCTCCTTCTCGAAGGTGGCCTTGTCCTGCTTCTTCACCGCCCACTGCTCGGCCAGCAGCACGTGGGTACCAAGGAAGTTCGGGTAGGTGGCGATGGCCTTGTCGAAGTACTCCTTCGACTTGGTGAGATCCTGGCCGGCGAAGCTGGGGATGGCGGCGTAGTACGCGCCCCAGTAGCGGTCGGGGCCGGAGTAGTAGAAGGTGGGCTCGAGCTCGGCCACGCGGGTCATGTAGGCCTTCACGGTGGGCAGGTGCTTCAGCGTGGTGCCGATGCCGCTGGCCTTGGCCCACTTGCCGAGACCGGTGCTGGTCCAGTAGATGCAGGGGACGTCGCTCGGGGTGAAGGCGCGGGCGGCGGTGGCCTCGGTCTCGTCGCCCTTGGCGAGGAGCGCGGTGAAGTCGGTGTTGATCGCCAGGCACTTCTTGCCCCACTCGATGCTGGTCTCCCAGGCGGCGAGCTTGGCGTCCTTCTCGGTTTCATGGCCGTCGCCGAGGAAGTACCACCCGCGGACGAGATGCATCGCCACGTCTCGGTCGGAAGGGTCGAGCGCGTAGAGCGCCTCGTACTTCTGGAGCGCCACCTGGAGCTGCGCCTTGTCGCCCCGGTTGGCCCAGGCCGACTCCGCCTCGGTCTTCAGGGCCGCGCTGGCGTCGGGGGCGGCCGTGGGGGCGACGGCGGCAACTTCATAGGTTCCAGCTTGCTTGGCGCAGCCGGCGAGCAGGGCGAGCAGGGCGAGGCGGTGCATCAGGGTCTCCGGGGAGGGTGGCTGCGCGTTCTACGGCAGGGAAGCCCGGGTGTCAATGGACTGGGGCGATCCGCGCGGCGAGTGCGACCGCAGGCCGCAGATCTCGTGGTGCCCGCCCTCAAGCTCGGCCGGTCACCAGCCGAAAGGTGGGGGTGAGCAGGACCAGGAGGGTCACCGTGCAGCAGAGCCCCGCCGCCGCAGGCCTGAGCATTGCCGATATGCCATCACCCCCCGCTGCCGTGGCCCGGGTGGTGCGCATGGCCTCCGACCCCGAGGTGACGGCCGAGAAGCTCGGCGCCGTGGTCGGCTCGGACCCTGCGTTCACGGCGGAGTTGCTGCGCACGGTGAACTCGGCTTTTTACGGCCTGAAGGCGCCGGTGACCTCCGCGCAGCGCGCCGTCACCGTGCTGGGCAACCGCGCGTTGCGCAACCTCGCCATCTGCTTTGCGGTGCGCGACTCGCTGCGCACCTCCGGCTTCCGTGCCGTCGACCTGGAGAAGTTCTGGGAGGATGCGCTTCGTCGCGGCATCGCCGCCCGCGTGCTCGCCCGGGAGACGGGGGTGGCCCAGGCGGACGACGCCTTCACCGTCTCGCTGCTGCAAGACTTCGGGATGCTCGCTTTTCTCAGGGCCAACCGCGAGGAGTTCCAGCACTACGACCGCTGGCGCGGGATGTCGCCCGCGGCGCGCCTAGCTGAAGAGAAGCAGCGCTTCGGCATGTCGCACGACGAGCTGGCCGAGGTGCTCGGCGTGAAGTGGGGCTTGCCGCCCTCCATCACCGATGCGCTCGCCCGGCACCATGAGCCGACGCCAGGCGGCGGCGCGCGCGGGGCCAGCGCGCTGGCGCGTCTCGCCCACGTTGCCGACATCGCGTGCTGGCTCCTGGCGGCGCGCAGCCAGGCGAGCTTGGAAGCCCTCCACGCGGCGATGAAGACCGAGCTCGGCCTGGAGCCCGAGGCGGCCGACAAGATGATGGAGCCGGTGGCAAGCGAGATCGAGGTCGCGGCGTCGGCGCTCGGAATGCGGGTGTCGCGACAGCCATCCTTCGGCGACATCATGGCGGAGGCGAACCGCGCCCTCGCCCAGATGAACCTCAGCTACGAGGATCTCACCGCGCGGCTCGAGCGCGCTCTTGCCGAGCGCGAACAGCTCACCCAGCGCCTGCAGGAGGCCAACGCGGCGCTGGAGCGGCTCGCGTACTTCGACCCGCTCACTGGGCTCTGCAACCGTCGGCGTTACGACGCGCTTTTCCGTGACCTCTTGCTCCGGGCCGCGCTCGAGCGCCGCTCCGTGTCGCTGGTGATGGTCGATCTCGACAAGTTCAAGTCGGTCAACGACACCTACGGGCATGCCGTGGGCGATGCCGTGCTCCGCATGTCGGCAACGGCGCTCGTCGGCGCCTGCCACGACGCCGACATCAAGGCGCGGCTCGGCGGCGAGGAGCTGGCGGTGGTGTTGCCCGACACCGACGCCCACGCGGCCTTCGCGGCGGCAGAGAGCTTCCGAGAGGCGATCGCAGGGGGGAGCGTGTCGACGCCGCAGGGTTTCCTCCGGGTGACCGCGTCGTTCGGCGTGGCCACTTTCGTCGGCGGCGGCACGCGGGTGGATGTCGATCGCCTGGTGCAAGTGCTCAACGACGTGGCTGACAAGGCGCTGTACGAGAGCAAGCACGCGGGTCGCAACCGGGTGACGGTAGGCGGGGTCGTGCGCTAGTCGGTCTTGATCTGCGCGAGCCGTTGGTCTTGATCTGCGCGACCTAGCTGGGTCGCGCTCACTCTTGCGGCGCTCGCTTTCGCTCGCGCGCGCTTTCTAGCTGGAGATCGCCCGCATCAGCCGCAGCCGCTCGTCGGCGGAGAGGCCATCGAAGCCGAGGGTGGCGAAGGTGCCGTGGTCGAGCTCCTCGACGCGTTCCACGGTCATCGCCACTCGAAAGACGGGCTTTCCAGCGATGCGGAGTTCGACGCTCTCGACGCGGGCGCCGGCGACGAGGTCGTCGTCCTCGCCATACACCGGCAGGCGCGCCGTGCGGGCGCCGAGGGCGGTCACCGCGCGCATGCGGGTGCGGTTGCCGGGCCCATCCAGCAGCAGGATGGCGCCGTCGACGGGGCGGGCGGGCTCGCGAGCACGCTCCTTCAGGCCGGCGCGCTCGCGCTCGGTCACCCATGCGATGAGTCGCTCCTGGTCGCGGGGCGACACGCCCTCGAACTCCACGCCGACGAGCCTGTCGGCCGACCAGGCGCTGGAGCGGCTGGTGCGCTGGCGGACGGTGGCGGCCGCGATGAACGTCCGTCCCGGGCCGAGCGCAAACTGGACCATCTCGAGGGGAGCTCCCGGCACCAGGTCGACGTCGCCGGCGTGGGCGCGGAAGGCAGCGCCGTTCCCCGACACGTCGACCATTGCGCGGGCACGCACGTCGTCGCCCTGGTGGACGAGCACCTCCATGCCCTCCGGCGCGCGCACCCGGAAGAAACGGCGGCGCTGCACGCGCAGGAACCTCGAGGGCAAGGACAGGCGAAGGCCCTCGGTGCTCGAGGCGCTCAGCACCCTCACCTGCGCCGACACGGGAAGGCCGGCCACGGTGAACTCGATGCGCACCACGCCGAGCAGGCGTTCCAGGACGAGGTTCCCGTGGATGGGACGAACGGGCTCGAGGTCGAGGCCGTCGTCATCGACATCGCGTAGGGTGGTGACGAATGACTCCCGGGCGTCTTCCAGGTAGATCTGGATGGCAACGCCGAGATCGGCGGCGGCGCGCAGGAGGCGGTCTCTTTCCAAGGTGGGCTGGTTCCCGGACATGCCCCGAGATCGGCCACCAGGTGCCAGAGTTGAGTGCTGGGCGTCACTTGCCCGCCAGGGCCCGGGTGGGGGCCTCGTCGAACAGGCGCTGGATTCGGCGGCGGTCGGCCAGCGGCAGCATCGACCAGCTCAGGACGGCGCGGACGAGCCGGCCGCGGTGACTCTGCACGCGCACGACCTCCATGGGCCCCGTGGCGATGCACTCGCCGTTGACTCGGAGCTCGACGGCGTCGAGGCGGCGACCCTCCACGAGTTCGATGTCGCCCTCGTCGAGAGAGATCTCGAGCGTGCCCGGCGCGAGGCGCAGCACGACGTGGTCGCGACCGATCACGTGCAACGTGGCTCGCTCCACGCCGCGGCTCTTCAGCGCGCGCCGCTCCCTGGCACGCGGCCCGGACTGGCCCCTCACCCAGGCGTCGAGTCGGCGCGCGTCCGCAGGGTCGATATCCACGAGTTCGATGCCGGCGACGAGCCGAGGGGGGTCGAGGTCGTCGCGTAGCCGCACGTGCTTGACCCGGCCCGCGGTGATGATCGGGGTGCCGAGGGGGAGGGCAAAGCGGAGCCGATCGATGGTCGTTCCCGCGGAGAAGCTGCCATCGCTCGCTTCCAGCGCCACGCCGAGGCCAGTGCCGGCGAGGTCGACGATCGCGCGCCGGAGCACGCGCTCGCCGCAGCTCAGCAGCACCTCGGCGCGGGTGGGCGCGTCGACACGGGCACTGCCTCGACGCTGGGCCAGGCGCAGGCGGCCGGGCAGGTCGATGTCGAGCCCCTGCTCACCTGGCGACCAAGCCGCCGAACGGAAGGCGCGCGGGCGCTCGTCCACCTGGAGGGAAACACGTAGCTGCCGCCTCGGGGTGACGGACTGGCCCCCGTCGAAGACTAGGCGCGCCTGGTCCTCCGATAGAAAGAAAAGATGCCCAGGACGTGGATGATCGTCATCGACGAAGGCCTCCACGGCCACTCCGCCCGCGTCGGCCTCCGCGAGCCGTCGCCGGAGCTCGGAAATGAAATGTGCCATTGCGTCCGGCCGCATTCTAGCAGAAGGCGCAAGAGTTGCAAAGAGCAAAAAGTCGATAGTGGTTGCGTGAGGACCTTCCGCCCGGCCGGGCGGCGCGGTTAGCCCGCGCCATGCTGCTGCCCGATCCCCCCCTCGGCTTGACCTTCGACGACGTCCTCCTCGTCCCCGGCCACTCGACGATCCTGCCGCGCGACGCCGACATCCGCACCCAGCTCACCCGCGGCCTGGCGCTGAACCTGCCGCTGGTGAGCGCGGCGATGGACACGGTGACGGGCGCCGACATGGCGATCGCCATGGCGCGCCTCGGCGGCCTCGGGATCGTCCACAAGAACATGCCCGCCGCCGAGCAGGCCGGCCAGGTTCGCCGGGTGAAGAAGGCGATGACCGGGGTGATCACCGAGCCGGTGACGCTCGGCCCCGGGGTGCCGCTACGCACGGCGCGCGCGCTCATGCGCGAGCACGGGATCAACGGGCTTCCCATCGTCGACGGTGATCGCGTGGTGGGCATCCTCACCAACCGCGACCTGCGCTACGAGCGCAATCTCGACCAGCCAGTGCGGGAGGCGATGACCGCGCGCGACCTTGTCACCTGCCCGCCCGGCACCGACCTCGAGACCGCGCGCGACCTGATGCAGGAGAACCGCGTGGAAAAGCTCCTCGTGGTGGGGTCTGACGGCCGCTTGCACGGCCTGATCACCTTCAAGGACGTGGAGGCGACCATCCGTCACCCGCTCGCCGTGCGCGACGCGCGCGGGCGACTGCGCTGCGGCGCCGCCGTGGGCGTGGGGGGGGATCGCGACGAGCGCGTCGCGTTGCTGGTCGAGGCCGGCGTCGACGTCATCGTCATCGACACGGCGCATGGTCACTCGGAAGGCGTCCTGCGGGCCGCCAGGGCGGTGCGCGCCGCCTACCCGGCCCTCCAGATCATTGTCGGTAACGTCGCGACCGCAGAGGCCACGGAGGCGTGCATCGACGCCGGCGCAGACGGGGTGAAGGTCGGCATCGGCCCTGGGTCGATCTGCACTACCCGCGTCGTCGCCGGCGTCGGCGTTCCCCAGCTCACCGCGATCAGCGAGGCCGCCCGCGCGGCCGCGCGCCACGGCGTGCCGATCATCGCCGACGGGGGCATCAAGTTCAGTGGCGACGTGGCGAAGGCGGTCGCGGCCGGCGCCGACGTCGTGATGGCAGGCTCGCTCTTCGCCGGCACCGACGAGGCCCCCGGCGAGGTGGTGCTCTACCAGGGGCGTTCCTACAAGAGCTACCGGGGCATGGGCAGCATCGAGGCAATGAAGGCGGGGAGCTCCGACCGGTACTTCCAGGACGACGCCGGCGACCCGGAGGCGGAAACGCGCAAGCTCGTCCCCGAGGGCATCGTGGGGCGGGTGCCACACAAGGGACCCGTCGGCGACACCGTCTACCAGCTCGTCGGCGGCCTGCGGGCCGCCATGGGCTACACCGGTTGCGCCAGCATCGCCGAGATGAAGGAAAAGGCGAGCTTCGTCCGCATGACCGCCGCGGGCTTGCGCGAGAGCCACGTCCACGACGTGATCATCACCAAGGAAAGCCCCAACTACCGGATGGAGTAGTTAGGCCACGCCGCCCCGGAGATCGCATGAACAAGGTGTACGCGAGCGCGGAGGCCGCTGTCGCCGACATCCCCGATGGCGCCACGATCATGGCCGGGGGCTTCGGCCTGTGCGGCATTCCCGAGAACCTCATCCTCGCCCTGCGCGACCGGGGCGTGAAGGGTCTCACCATCATCAGCAACAACTGCGGCGTCGACGACTGGGGGCTCGGTCCGCTGCTGCAAACGCGCCAGATCAGGAAGATGATCTCGTCCTACGTGGGCGAGAACAAGGAGTTCGAGCGGCAGTACCTGTCGGGCGAGCTCGAAGTCGAGCTCTGCCCGCAGGGCACCCTCGCCGAGCGCATCCGGGCCGGGGGCGCGGGCATCCCCGCGTTCTTCACGCCCACCGGCTACGGCACCGTCGTGGCCGAGGGCAAGGAGACGCGGAACTTCGATGGTCGAAACTACGTGATGGAGCGGGCGCTGTTCGCCGACTTCGCCATCGTCAAGGCATGGAAGGGCGACCGCGGCGGCAACCTCGTCTACAACAAGACGGCGCGGAACTTCAACCCGATGATGGCCACCGCCGCGAGGGTGACCATCGCGGAGGTGGAGGAGCTGGTGGATGTCGGCGAGATCGATCCCGACGCCGTCCACACCCCCGGCATCTACGTCAAGCGCGTCCTCCGTGGCCCCTCGTACCAGAAGCGCATCGAGCGGCGCACGGTGTCCACCCCTTCCGGCCGGGAGGCCTAGCCACATGCCACTCACTCGCGACGGGATCGTCAAGCGCGCCGCCGAGGAACTGCGCGACGGCTACTACGTCAACCTCGGCATCGGCATCCCCACGCTCGTGGCGAACTTCATCCCCGTGGGCATGGACATCGTGCTGCACTCGGAGAATGGCCTCTGCGGGATGGGGCCCTTCCCCACCGAGGCCGAGGTCGATCCCGACCTCATCAATGCCGGCAAGCAGACCGTCACCGCGCTGGCGGGCTCGAGCTTCTTCTCCAGCGCCGACAGCTTCGGCATGATCCGCGGCGGCCACATCGACCTCACCATCCTCGGGGCGATGCAGGTGAGCGCGTCGGGCGACCTCGCCAACTGGATGATCCCCGGGAAGATGGTCAAGGGCATGGGGGGCGCCATGGACCTGGTCTCCGGCGCCCGGCGAGTCGTCGTGACGATGGAGCACACGGCCAAGGGCGAGCCGAAGCTGCTCCCGGCATGCAACCTGCCGCTCACCGGGGTGGGCTGTGTCGACCTGCTGATCACGGACTACGGCGTTTTCACCTTCAAGGGTGGCTTGACCCTCGCCGAGATCGCGGAAGACCTGTCCATCGAGCAGGTGCGCGCCGCGACGGGCGCCACCTTCGTGGTGGCACCCGAGCTGCGGAGGCTCCCGCTCGCCTAGCCCTTGACGGCGGGACGGAGCGCCACGCGGGCGCCTCGGGGGCCGGGCACGCCGCCCTTGAGGAACACGAGGTTGCGCTCGGCGTCGATCTTCACGATCTTGATGTTCTGCACCGACACCTTCCGGTCGCCCATGTGACCCGGCATCTTGGTGCCCTTCATGGTCATGCCGGGGGTGAGGCGGGTGCCGATCGAGCCGCCGTGCCGGTAGTACTCGTGCACACCGTGGCTGCTGCCGAAGCCCGCGAAGTTGTGGCGCACCATGACGCCCTTGAAGCCCTTGCCCTTGCTCTGGCCCTGCACGTCGACCAGGTCGCCCACCTTGAAGAGGTCGCCGATGGAGAGCTGCCCGCCCGCGGCGGCGCTCGCGGCGGCGGCGGCGGTGACCCGGAACTCGCGGATGTACCTGGGCAGCGCGACGCCGAGCTTCTCGGCGCGGATCACGTTGCTGCGGGCGGCCTGCTTCTTCTTGCCCTCGCCGGCGCCGAGTTGCAGGGCGTTGTAGCCGTCCTTGCCGGCCGTGGTCTTGACCTGGAGGATGGTGTTGGGGGCGACCTCGACCACGGTGACACCATGCACGGTGCCGGCGTCGTCGTAGATCTGGATCATGCCAAGCTTCTTGCCGATCAAACCAAGCTTTTCGTTCGCCATCTGATACCTCGCATTGGACGGCCCTGCCGTCGTACGAAAAAGGCCTCCCCGGGATGGGGGGCCGCGCGCGGTTAGCGTGGCGCCGCGGGGCGCGCAAGCAGGGCTAGAAGCCCAAGGCCTGGAGCTCGATGACGTAGTCGGGCTCGGCGGGGTCGTTGCTGATGATGTGGAGCACGTTCTGGTCGAGCGACTTCCATGCCAGTTCGATGCACTCGGCCACGGCGTCGTAGGTGAGCGAGAAGCTGGTGCTGTCGCCCGGGGCGAGCGAGGTCATTCCCCCCCAGCCGCTCACGTAGAACTCGCCGCAGGTGGAGAACATGTCGTTGTTGACGTACACGCTGTTGACGGTGAGCACCTGGTCGCCGTCGTTGCTCACCACGATCGTCCGCGTGTCGGGGCCGAACAAGGCGGCGAAGTCGGTGATGGCGTAGGGGTCGGTGCCGGTGTCGACGTCGATGCGGGGCGCGCACACCGTGCATCCCTCTTCCGCGCCGCCGCTCAGCGCCACGTCGAGGTTGCGCTCGTCGGGATCGTCGGACTCGAGGGTGAGCTTCGCGCTGTACAAGCCAGCGGCGCTGGGCTCGAAGTACACCTCGAGCGTGCGCTCGTCGCCCGGGTCGATGGTGTCGCCCGGGTCGAGGTTCCCTCGCGTCGTGAAGGCGCTGTCGCTGGTGGCGAAGTCGATGACGGTGAGCACGTCGTCGCCCACGTTTCGCACCGTGAGCGACTGCATCTCCGTGTCGCCCACGGTGAGGGTCGAGAAGCTGAGAGAGGTGGGGTCCACGCTGATGTCGCCCGCCGGACCGGAGCCGCCTCCGCCACCGGAATCGTCGGGCGCGTCGTCGCTCGCGCTGCCCGCCAGCGCCACGTCGAGCTCGTCGTCGCCGGTCGAGAGCGCCAGCACCCCGGCGTACTCGCCCTCCGCGCCAGGTTCGAAGGAGAGGGTGAGCACCTCGCTCTTTCCCGGGCCCACGTCGAGCGAGGACAGGTCGACGCTGAATGCCTCGCCCTCGAGCGCGGCCTCGACCTGAACCACGGCACTCCCGTCGTTGCTCAGGGTGAGCGACTCCTCGCGCAAATCGCCGGGCTGAACCTCACCAAAGTCGATGAGCGTCGAGCTCACCTCGAGCCCGCCGACCTCGCCTGGACCACCAGCATCGCCCGCGGTGTCCTTGCCGCCCGGGACGCTCTGCAGGCCGATGCACGCGAGCGCGAAGAGGATCAACGACCCTCCGAGTTTAGAAAGTATACTTCAGGCTGCCCGCGACGTTGACGCCGAGATCGCTGAAGCCGTTGATCACGTAGAAAACGTCGGTGTCGACGCCCACGGAGAAGTGGGAGAGCTTGGTGTAGTACTCGAAGGTGGGCCCGCCGAAGGCGTACACCATGGGGACGTTGTGCTTCTGCGGGTCGCCGCCGAACGCGGGGAGGATCTCGTCGGTGTAGTGGGTGGCCTCGAGCAGGAGCGGGCTGTACATGGCGCCAGCGCCGGCCCGGGCGCCGATGCCGATGCGGCGCGTGGGGTAGGCCGAGAACTCGTAGGAGGCCTGCAGGGAGTAGGTCCGCAGGTCGCCCTCGGTACACGCGTAGCTGCCGCCCACGACCTGGCAGCCAGCGGCGGCCTGGACCGACCAGTCGAGCCCGTTGTGGACGCCCTGGTTGATCGCGAGCTCCCACGCCATCGAGTGCTTCTCGTTGTCGACGAAGTCCTGGCCGAAGGCGATGCCCACCAGCGTGCCGGGCTGGACGGCCGAGCCGTCACCCTTGTCGGTGCCGAGGTCGAGCAGGTAGAGCGCGGCGCCCACGTTGGCCTTGGCATAGAAGCCGCGGACGATCTCGCGGATGCGGGCCTCGTCGTCGGCCTTCGGGCGCTCCTCGCCGTCCTCGTCCTCTTCGTCTTGCGCGACGGCCACGAGCCAGTCTTCGACTGGCGCCTCGTCGGCAAAGGCGGGCGTTGCGAGGGCGGCAATCGGGAACAACAGCATCAGGACCTCGACGGGGCGCGTGGGCTTATCACGCTACCCGGGGGAGAAGATGAACGGGTAGGAGACGATGACGATACCGCCGCCCTTGGGCTCGGGGAACTGGAAGCGCATGAAGCGACCGTTGATGCAGGACTCGACGGCGGGGCTGTTCATCGTCGAGGACTTCGTCTGCGCCGAGGACACGGTGCCGTCCTTGGCGATGACGAACTTCACGGTGATCTTGCCGCCGAGCGCTGGGTTCTTGGTGAGCTCGCGCTGGTAGCAGTACCGGATCTGGTTCATGTTGCGCTTGATGACCGCGTCGATGAGCGACTTGTCGAGCGCGCCGAGGATGATGGGGTCGCCACCGATGGTGCCGATACCGCCCTCGCCCTTGCTGCCGAAGTTGCCGCCGCCCGAGCCGTAGCCGCTCGCGCCCGACCCACGGCCACGGGTGCCGAGGCCGCCGAGGCCGTCTGCCGTGCCGCCTCCGCCGAGGCCGGAGCCGCGGCCGCCGAGGCCACCCGAGCCGATCTGGGTGCCCTTGGTGCCGATGAGGCCGCCGATGCCGCTCATGGTGTCGGCGTTGAGGCCGGTGGCCCCGAGCGCCGCGTCGAGCGCCGAGTCGTTGCGAAGCGACCCGAGCACGCCGGCGTTCTCGGCGATCTCCTTGTCCAGCTGCTGCTTCTGCATCTGGACCTTCTCGCCCTTGGCCTTGTCTTGCTTGGCATCCTTCTTGCCGACCTTGCCCTCTTCCTTCTTGGCCTTGGCGCCCTCGCCGGCGTCGGGGTTCTTGTCTTCCTTCTTGTCGTCCTTCTTCTCCTCTTCCTTCTGGAGGAGGAGCTCGACCATGTGGTCGTCGAGGCCATGACGGGAGCTGTCGGGCGGCGGCGGCACGAAGGCGATCGCGATGCCGAGCATGAAGGCGACGAAGCCCATGAAGCCGACGATGCCGACGAGCGGCCAGTCGATGTTGGTCTGGGTCTTCGCCGCCGGCTTGCCCGGGTACACCTGGTGGGCGACGAAGAGGGTGGGGCCGAGGTCGACCACGAGGCGAGCGTCCTCGGAGATGTCGACGGTGAGCATGCCATCGCCGCCCTTCTTGGCGGTGCCGTCGGCGAGGAGTTCCTCGAAACTGCGGCGCGTCTCGCCCACGTCGACGAAGCCGGCCCAGCGATCCGAGATGCGCGCCACCCAGCGCCCACCCTGGTTCTCGAAGAGGCGGAAGTTCTGGTTGGGGAGCAGATCGACCGGGACGAAGAAGTCGGACTGCGGCTTGGTGTCCATCATGCTCTGGGCGAGGCCGGAGCCCACCGTGATGGGCCGCATGCGCGCGTACTTGACGTCGACCACCGAGTCGCCGAAGACCTGCGCCACCTCGAGCACTCGACCGCGGCTGCGGTCGGCCGCGGGGTCGTTGGCGGAGGCGCTGGCCCGCATGACGAAGGCCATGACGTCTTCCTCGGGCTCCTCGTCGTCGGTGACGACGGGCTCGCCCTCGGGAGCGGTGCTGTCGTCGCCCGCGCTCTCCGCGGCCGGGGCCACGGACGCGGAGTCGTCGGCCACCTGCTGCTCGCCCTCGGGCAAGCCGACGACGATCCGCACCGAGCCGATGCTGATGGCGTCGCCGTTGCTGAGGATCACGTTGCTGACGGCCGCGTCGTTGACGCGCGTGCTCTGGTCGCCCACGAGGTCGAGCAACTGCACCGCGCCCTCGTCGGTGACGTTGATGACCGCGTGGAGGTCTTGCAGCCCCGGGTCTTCGATGCGCAGCATCGCCGCGGGACCCTTGCCGATGGTGACGCTCTCGTGCCGCAGTTCCTCGCGACGCACGAGCGTGTCGCCATTGAAGATCTCGAAGGTCATCGAGATCGCGGTGTTTCCGGCCATGGTCGTTCCTCTGGAATGCGCGGCCCCGGGCCGCGCGGCTGCGCGTGGGCGGGTGGGCGGAGGCCTACTTGACCTCGTCGATCGACTGTTCCATCTCGCTGTTGAAGTCGTAGCGGAGCTTGATCAGCGGGTTGAACTGGGCCTTCTTTCGATCCAGCACGAGGGCGCTCTGGGGCTTCACCAGCTCGCCGCTCACGTCGAGGCCCTCGAAATCGATCTCAGTCTTCTGCTTGTACACGACCTTGCGATCCTCGTCTCCCCCCTCGTCCTGCGCGAGCGCAGCAGGCGCGTAGACGAGGACCGAGGCGAGAGCAAGGCGGGCGACGAGCTTGGTCATGCACGACTCCGAGCGGCGAGATTGTTCCCGACCGCGTGGCTTGGGACAATAGGGGCGACGAAAGGTTCCCGTCAAAAGGACGGGCAGCGGGATTCTACTGCGGTGCGGGCGCCGGTGCCGGCGCGGGCGGTGCCGGTGTTTCCGCGGGCGCGGGCGCGGGCGCGGGCGCCTCGGTCGGCGCCGGGGCGGTGGTACACGCGGTGAGCGCGTCGGCCAACTGGAGCTTGGCGTCGTCGACGAATGTCTTCATGTCGTTGGCCATGGAGGCGTCGTTCTCCGCGATCACCGGCTTGGCCTGCTCGATCACGATGGGCACCAGCTCGAAGACATCGGGCCGGTTGGCCATGAGGCAGTCCTGGTTCTTGGCGAGGTCGGCCTCCATCTTGGCGATGTCGGCCGCCATCTCCTTGAGCAGGGCCTTGGCGCGCTCCTCGCGCTCCTTGGCCTCCTTCTCCTTCTCCGCCGCGATGCGCTTGCGCTCCTTCTCCTCGTCCTCGAGTTTCTTCACCTTCTCGATCTCGATGATGAGCGGGTCGTCGGGGGAAAGCTGGGCCACCATCTGCTTCTGGAAGTCTTCCAGGATGCTCCGCGCCTTGTCGAACTTCTTGGTGTAGCGCGAGTGCAGGGTGCTCGCGTTCATCACCAGCGTGCGGTTCTTCGGGTCGCGCTTGAGCAGGTCGTCGTAGATCTTGGCGGCCTCGTCGTAGGCCTTGGTGCCGCGAAGCGCGATCGCATAGCCCATCATGATATCGACGTTGCCGGGGTATTCTTTCGCGATCGGCTCGAAGCACTGGAGCGCCAGGCCGTAGTCGCCGGAGTTGAGCGCGGTGTAGCCGAGGTTGAGGTTGGCCTGGAGGTTGCTCGGGTCGACCTTCAGCGCGGTGCGGAACTCCTGGATCGCGGCCGGCTCGTTCTTCTGGGCGAGGTAGGTGACGCCCATGTTGTTGTAGATGCCCGGGTCGGCGTCGTTGAGCGAGCGGGCCTTGTCGGCGGCCAGCGTGCTCATCGCGTAGTTCCCCTGCGCGTAGTAGGCTCGGGAGAGGTTGCGGTAGGCGCCCACGTTCTTGGGATCGCGCGCGAGCACTTCCTGTGCGGCGGCCACGGCCTCGTCGTAGCGCTTGGCGGCGGTGAGGGCGTCGACGAGGTTGTTCCGCACCTCCAGGTCGCTCGGGTGGCTCTCGACGTACTTCTGGTACACGTCGACGGCCTCGCTGGCCTTGCCGTTCGCCGCGAGCGCGCCACCGAGGTTGTAGATGGCGGCGTCGTAGTCGGGCTTGAGCTCGAGCGCCTTGCGGTAGCAGGCCTCGGCCTTCGGCAGGTCGCCGGCTCGCTCGGCGGCGAAGCCGCAGTTGAACCAGGCCTTGACGAAGCTCGGATCGGCCGTGGTGGCCGACTCGAACTTGGCGAGCGCCGCGTTGTAGTCGACGGTGCCGCCGCTGCCCCCGAGGAGCTTGACGCCGGCGGCGAACTCCGCCTTGGGATCCACCGCCTGGCCGGCGGTGGGGTCGGTGTTGACCGGGTTCTTGTCGCCACAGCCGACAAGCACGAGCGCGATGAGGAGGGTGCGGAACATGGGGCGAGTTGTCTCCTGTCCTGCCTAGGGGGCGGACTCGAAGGAAGCGAGCTTGGTGGACGGCGCGGCATACCGCGGGGCCGGGACGGTCTCGAAGAGGCCGGGGTACTCGTCGGGCGCGATGACGCCCAGGCGGCGCGTGGCCTCGGCGGTGTCGTCGTTGTAGATGCTCAGCTCGAAGGCCTTGTCGAGCGCCGCCTGGTAGCCGGCCGCCGCCTTCTGGGTGGCAGGGTAGGCCTTGTCTTCGAGGGCCATGCGGTAGATCTCGGCCTGGTCCTCGGTGAGGTAGGACGGGACGTACGAGTTGAGCAGGCTCTCACCGAGGTTCTCGTAGGCACGGCCGAGGCGCACGAGGCTCGCGAGGCCCCAGCGGCCCGCGCCGGTGGCGATGATCTTGTTGTAGGTGGCCTCGAGGGCGGTGATGGCCTTGGCCTTTCCGACCAGCTGCTCCTTCAGCAGCTTGTCGACCTGCTTCTGAGGCAGCTTCTTGTCGCCGGGGCCATTGATCTTCATCGCCATGTAGGCGTTGTACTCGGGCTCGGCGAGGATGAACATCATCTGGCCCTGCGCCTCGACTGCGATGTCGCCGGCCTTGGCACCCGTCTTCGCGGCCTCGCTCTTGGCCTTCTCGAACCAGGCCAGCGAGTCCTTCCAGTGCTGCGTGACCTTGGCGGCCTGGCCGATCTTGTCCATCATCAGGCCGTAGCGAAGGCGACAGAACATCTGCTCGTCGATAGTCGCGTTGGCGGGGGGCTTGGTGTAGTAGCCGAGGTAGATCTTGGAGGCCTCGGCCCACTTCTCGTGCGACTCGTAGATCTTGGCGATCTCGAGGTTCACGCCGTTGATGTTGGTCTTGTCGGGGAAGGTCGTCACGTACTGCTGGTAGTCCTTGATGGACTGCTCCCACTGGCCCAGCGCGCTGCGGAAGAGCGCAGCCGAGTAGATCGCGTCGGAAGCGCCGGCGTGCGCCTTGTCGAGCGCGAAGAGCTTCTCGTACCAGGACGCGGCGTCGTCGAAGTCGGCCACGGACTCGTAGTTGAAGCCGAGGGCGGCCACCTGGTCCTTGAAGTACTTCGACTTGGGGAACTTCTCGATGAGCTCGTGGCGGACCTTCATCTCGTCGCGCGTGTTGCCCAGGTCGTGGTGGTAGACGCTGGCATTGTTGAGCGCGAGATCCGCGTTCGCGGACGTTGGGAACTCCTGGTAGAAGGCCCAGTAGTCGGTGGCGCCCTTCGCCTTGTCGTTGGTCTTCTTGAAGGATTCCTCGATGAGCTTCAGAGAGGCGTTCTCGTAGATGCCGTAGACCTCCTTCTTGAAGTCGGAGGATCCCAGGCCCGCCTGGTCGTAGAAGGCCTTGCCGACCTCCTTGAGGTTCGGCCAGTCCTGGACGAGCGCGAAGCTGTCGAGGATGAGGTTGGCGGCCTGCTCGGCTTCCTTGGACTTGGGGTCCATGCCGATGACGACGCGGAAGCGGTCGGAGGCCTCCTTGAACTGGTTCTTGTTGTAGAGGAGGTAGGCCGACCGGTAGATGATGTTGCGCACCTTGCCATCGTCGGGGAACAGCTTGGCGTACTGGTCGAGCGAGGCGAGGAGCTTCTTCTCCCAGTCGCTGAGCTCGATGGCGGCGGTCTTGTTGCCGGGGTCGGGACCGCCGCCCGCGGCCTTGGACTCCTTCTTCACCATCTCGTCGGCTGCGAAGATCGAGGACTCGGCGCAGAACTTCGAGTGCTGGCCCTTCGGGTCGACGGCCACCACCTTCATGTACTGGTCGTAGGCCAGGTCGAACTTCTTCAGCTTGTAGAGCAGCTCGCCGTAGGCGTAGCGCATGTCGTAGCTGTACTTGGAGTCAGGGAACTCCTCGAGGTAGGTGGCGTAGGCGCCCTCCGCCAGCAGGAGCACCTTCTTGGCCGCGTCGCCGCTGAGCTTCTTGCCCTCGATCTGGTAGTTGGTCGCGACGGTGCGGAGGTTCTTCTCGATGAACTCGCCGGCAGTCTTGAGGGCCTCGGTGTTGCTCGCGTTGGCGCGGGCCCAGGCGCTGTTCTTGCCGTAGGTGGAGCGAAGGCGGTCGATCTCGGCGATCGTGTCTTCCTTCTTCCCCATCTTGGTGAGGCACTGGATGATCTCGTTCTGGTAGTCGGGGGCGTTCGCGGCCTGGGGCGCCTCGGTGATGAGGCGGCGGTAGGTCTGGATGGCCTGCTCGAACTTGCCCTGCTCGAAGTACGTCGCCGCGAGGCGCTTGAGCATGTCGCGGATGAGCTCGGGCTTGCCGAGCTTGTTGAAGTACTCGTAGGCCTCGTCGAGGTCGCCCGCGTCGGCGAAGAAGCGGACGAGGTCCTTGAGGGCCTCTTCCTGGAGCTGCACGTTGGAGCGGCTGCCCTGCCCCGCCGTCTCGAGCTTCGTCGAGTAGTCGACGACGGCCTTCATCGTGTCGATCGACTTGCCGTACTCGCCGACGTTGTACCAGCACCAGGCGAGCTTGTAGTTGGCGAAGGCGTACTTGTCGTAGTCCTTGTAGGCCGCGGCGCGCTGGTAGGCCATCAAGGCCTTCATCGCCTCGTTCTTCTCGAAGTAGTACTCGCCGATCAGCAGGTAGGCATCGGGGATGTAGCGGCTGTCGGGGTAGGTCTTGACGAGCCGGGTGAGCTCGATGTTCGCCTCGTCCTTCTTCTTGGCGTCGTTGTTGGCATTGGCGATCTCGTTGAGCGCCTGCCCCAGGTAGAACGTGGCCTCGTCGGCGCGGGCGAACTGGGGGTAGTTCGCGAGGATCTGCTTGTACAGCTTGACCGACTTCTCCTGCCAGCCCGACGACTCGAGGTGGTCTTGCGGCACCTGGTCGGTCGAGCAGCCCTGGGTGTTGAAGCACTTGTCGTACTCTTCCTGGTACTTCTCCATCTCCCCCTGGTAGAGGTAGCGCCCCTTCTCGAAGTAGAGGTCGGCCAACCGGAGCAGCATCTCCGCCTTGGTGTCGCCCTCGACCGGGCTGTCCTTGAGCAGCTGCTTGAGGCGCTCGATGGACTCGTCGCGGGCCGCGTTGGCCTTGGCCTCGAGTTCCTTCTGGGCCGCGTCGCGAGCGGTGATGTCGGTGCTCTTGAGCACTCTCCGCTCGCTCTTGCTGTCACGGTCCTGCGCGAAGGCCTCGCCGGGCAGGGCGGAGCCCGCGAAGGCCGCGAGGGCCAGGGCGAGAAGGAAGGAAGAACGGAAAGAAATGTGGCGGAACATGATCCTCGACTCCAGGGAGCGTCGGGGTCAGACAGTCAAGAGGGAGAGAAGTTCTAACGGCGAGGGACTACTTGCACTTCGCCTGCTCGGTGTATCGATACCAGCCGAGCTCGTCCTTCCAGAACTCGCCGTTGAAGGGCCAGTAGATGAACTTCGGCGAGGTGGCGAAGTCGATGTCGACGTCCTTCGAGGTGTCGACCATGTCGATGTTCTGGAGGCGGTAGGTGTAGTCGGCGCGGCGGGCGTCGACGACCTCGAAGCGGATGATCTGCGCCTGGCCGATGAGTTCGCCCAGTTGCTTCGCGAGATCGACCATGTTGCGCAGGAGCGCGCGACCGGCGCGCTTCTTGAGCCGCTCCCGGCTCTCGGCGATGATCTTCAGCAGGTCTTCGCCGACGGCGTTTTTCCACTGCGTCTTCTGCGCGGCGATCAGCTCTTCCTCGCGGTCGAGCAGCTCGAGGTGGCTGACGAGGCCCGCGAGCTCCTGGTCGCGCAGGAGTCGCGCGAACACGGGCTTGGGGATGGTGGTGTCGCCCTTGCCCTCGAAGTAGCGCTCGTAGGCCTGGTCGGCGAGCTCCTTGCCCTCGTCGGTGGAGTAGGTCTTCAGCACGTCCTTCAGCTCGGTGTGCATCGGGGTGAAGGTCTGCTCGAACTCGAGGAGGGTGCGCTCCACGTCGCTGAAGGCGCAGAGGTTGAAGTAGGTGAGCGCCTTGAGCACCGTGGCCTCGGGCACGAACTCCGTGTCGCGGAAGTACGGGCTTTCCACGGTGAGGATCTGGCCGAGGGTGAGGTTGAGGTCGTTGCGCATGAAGCTGGCCCACGCGGACTCGAACTGCGCCTCGGGCCAGTACACGGAGTTGCGAGGCACCTGCCCATAGTAGGTCTGGGCGTCTTCGTAGCTGCCGATGCCGTAGTAGATGCGGGCGATGTTGAGCACGCTCAGGTCGCGCAGCCGGTCGAGCGCCTGGAGTTCCTGCAGGGTGGGCGCCTCGGCGTTGGTCCGGGCCACCTCGGTGAAGGCCTTGTGGGCCGACTTGAGCTTGCCCTGCTTGTGGTTGATCACGCCCTCGAGGTATTTCGCGCGGGTGTAGAGGTCGGACTTCTCGCTCACCTGCCCGAGCATCTTCTTGGCGTCGGACAGCTTGTCCTGCTCATACAGCCGCACCCCGAGCAGGTAGTAGAGGTTGTTGCGGGCCGACCGGGGGAACTCCTCGGGGGGAACCTTGGCAACCACCCGCTCGAGGTCGCTGCGGTCGCCCGTGTAGGCCGAGATCGCGACGAGCTTGGGGAGAGCGTACTTGAAGTAGGCGCTGCCGGTGCCCTTCTTGAGCACCTCGATGAAGTAGTACTGCGCCGAGTGGTACATGCCCCCGTCGAAGAGCGAGAGACCCATGTAGTAGAGGATCTTCGTCTCCTTGTCGGGGAAGGCGTTCTCCTTCATCAGGTCGTGGAGGCAGAGCGACGAGGACTGCCACTTCTTGGCCTTGTACTGCCGGATGCAGTCGTCGAGGGCCTCGGGGTCGCGGCTCTCGTCCTCCTCGTCCTCACCGCCCTTGTCGGTGAGCTCCTTCTTGCTCGACGACTTCGAGCTCTTGCCGATCTCCTCTTCCTTCTCGAAGGACTCCCTCGAGCCGGATTTCGAGCTCTTCGGCGCCTCCTCCTCGGCCTCCTCTTCCTCGGCGGGCGCGGAGTTCTTGCTGATCGACTTCTTGACGGCGGCGATCACCGCGTCGGGAGCGCCCTCGTTGGTGAGGCAGCGCACGAAGTCGGCGCTGAAGGTCTCTCCCGACTCCTCGATCGTCTGCACGACGATGGCCTCGGGCACGTTCACGTTGACCATGTTCATCACCTCGTCGCACGTGAGGGCGTGCGCCGGGGCGGAGAGGGCGAGCCAGAGGAGAGCAGACATCACTTCATCCCCGGGAAGAAGAAGGACACGTTGGCCTGGACGACGAGGTTGTTCTTCATCTCGAGCGTCTCGGACTTGACGACCTCGATGTAGGTCATGGACTTCACCTCGGTGCGAACCGCGAGGAGCTCGCTGAAGGCGATGCGCGCCCCGCCGCCGATGGTGGTGGTGGGATGCACCTGGTCCTCGGTGAGTTCGGCTTCCTCGACGCCCACCGCCTGGAGGGCCACGAGATCGTCGATGGTGTTGGTGACGCCGAGGCCAAAGGTGCCGTAGATGTCGAAGGCGAAGATCTTGTCGCCCACCGCCGCCTTGCCGTAGATCGGGGCGAACTGCAGGCCGAGGCTCCCGTGCCCGGTGAGGCGGGAGATGTCGGGGGAGACGCTGTTCTTCTCGAGCAGCTGGCAGGAGAGCGGCTTCCAGTCGGGGTCGTCGCAGCCGCCATCGCCGAGGATGGGGGCGTAGCCGACCTGCGCCTCGATCGCGAAGACCTCGGTGACGTGGTAGTCGAACACGCCGCCGATGATGTAGCGGTTGAGGAAGGGGTCGTTGGCCACGAAGCCGATCGACGGGCCCACCTCGTAGCGATGGAGCTTCATGAAGGTCTTGGGCTGAATGGTCTTGATGACCTTCTTCTTGACCTTCTCCTCGGTGACCTGCTTCTCGCCGGCCTTGACGGCGGCCTTCTCCGCCTTGACCGAGTCTTCGGGCTCATCGTCGTCGCCCCCGTCGTCTTCGGCGACAGCGGGGGAGAGGACGGCGGAGGGGTACGCCTCGCCCTCGGTGGCGAGGGCGACCGGGGCGAGCAGGGCGAACGACAACGTGAGGCTCAGCATGGGTAGGCTTGCTCCGCCGCTCTAGAAGTTGAAGGCGCGCGACTTCATCTTGGGGACGAAGATGCTGACGCCTGCGGTGGTGACGAATTGGCTCTGCAACTCGGTGTCGAGCGCCTCGGGCTGGCCCGTCTGCGGGTCGATGTTGCCGTAGTCGGCTTCCTTGCCGATGTAGGCCAGCGTGCGCGCATCGAGCTTGAGCGAGATGGACTGGCTCAGGAAGAAGTTGAGACCGACGCCGAGATTGAGCGCAGGCGCCGCGGCCGGGTCGGCGGAGATCAGCGAGACCGGGTCGGCCCCCTCGACGCCGCTCTTGTAGTCTTCGCTCACGACGGCGACGTCCTTGCGGATCAACAGGAGGCCGAGGCCGGCCGTGCCGTACACGTCGAAGTTGATCACGCCCTCGCCGATGAGGTTGATCTTCCCGTAGACCGGGGCGTAGCGGAGGCTGAAGGCCGCGCCGCCCTGGAGGCTGTCGAGCGGCTGCTGGAAGGTGGTGTTCGGGTCGCCCTGGTAGGCGATGTCGAGCAGGGTCTTGGTGAGGTTCTTGACGCCGGCGTTGCCGAGGAAGGGGGCGTACAGGAAGGCGCCCTCGACCGCCACCTGCTCGCTGAAGTGGTAGGCCAGGTGCACGCCGCCGACAGGGTTGTCGACGAAGGAGTTGTTCGGGACGTAGCCGAAGGTCGGGGCGACCTCGAACCGGTTCGCCTTGAGGAAGAAGCGGTTCTCGATGGCCTGGGGGAGAACTTGCTTGCCGTTGAACTCGGCGAGCGCCTCCTGTGCGGCGTTGGACTCCTTCGCCTCCGCGCTCGAGGGCAGGGTCGCGCCCAACGCGAGCGCCGCCAGCGCCAGCGCGGGGGTGGCGAGTGCGCTCAGCGAGCGCGCCAGGGGTTGCAGCAATCGGCCTGCAGGCGTCATTCCAGCTCTCCAGCATGCCCTCGGGCTCGGGGGGGGGTAGCCGAGGGCGCCGCACCATAGCACGGTTGCCCAGGTTAGGCTCCGGTTCGGGAGGTCAGCATGACGCCAGGGATGCTCGTCGTGGGTCTCGCCTTCGCGGCTGGCGCGCCGAGCTTGGAGGGGCCGCAGGGCCCGGTCGCCGAGGCCGGGGCCGTCGTGCTGCAACTGAGCGGCAGTGGCTCCTTGCTGATCGACTCCTGCGCGCCGGTGGAGCTTGAACGTCGCGAGGGCAAGGCCTGGGTGGGTGTCGCCACGGCCCCGTGCGAGCGTAGCCAGCCTGCAACAGTGGTCACCGGCCCGCTGACGCTCACCTTGCCCGCGCCGGCTCCCGGTGAATACCGCGGCGTGGTGGCCTGGGGCTCGAGCTGCGCCGAGAAGCTTCCCTTTCACCTGGCGGCTTGCAAGAAGCTGGGCGTGGCACGCTCGGGGCCCTTCACCGTGGAGACCCCGCCGGCAATGCCGGAGCCTCAGTCGCCGTAGACGACGGTGATGCTGGCCCAGCCCATGCCGCCGCGACGGTCGCGGACGACTACCCAGAGCGACTGCGCCGCGAGGGTAGGCTCGCCCGGGGCGGTGAACTCCACCTCGGCGTCGGGCCACACGGCATAAGGCTGGTCGAAGCTTCCTTCCTGCAAATAGAAGGTGGCGTACGGCTCCTCTTCGCGTTCCTCGTCCTGCCCCGCCGAGTTGCGATAAGCATAGGTTTCGACGGAGCCCTCGGCCATCGCGTAGCCCAGGGTGTAGGTCTTGCCCGGCTCGACACGGATCGTCGCCCCCTCGGGCACCACGTAGCCGCCGATGCTCAGCGCCGTCACCACCGGGTTGTCGTTCGGCGTCGTGGCGAGCGAGACCGGCACGCGCTTGTAGGCGACCTCGATGTCGGCCTCATCCACGTTCTCCTTGTCCGGGAAGGCCATGATGTAGACCATGCCGAAGGTGCCCTCGAGCTTGGCGTCGTCGTCGAGGGCGTCGAGGTAGTCGCCGGGGACGGTCCAGGAGGGGGCCAGGTACGGGAGGAAGCCGATCATCCCCGCCTCTGCGAGCGTGGCGGGGTCGATCTCGCCCCCCTCCGCGCCCTCGAGCAGGGCGGGATCGACCTCGCAACCGTAGTCGCTGGAGAGCTCGGCGGAGCAGGCGAACCAGGCGCTCCCGGCCAGCGGCTCGACCGGCGACACGATGAGGGAGCTGAAGGTGACGGTGTCGCCGGGGCGAGGCTCGGCCGGCTCGGCGGCCACCGCGAGCACGCGCAGGCGATCGACCTGCCAGGACTGGGACAGCTCGTCGGCCGCGCAGGCGAGGAGGAAGATGACCATTAGAACTCCACCTTGGCCTCGAAACCGGGGCTGGGGATGAAAGGGAGCCCACTGAAGTAGGTCTTCTCGGTGTAGTCGTAGTTGTACTGCTCGAACTCTGGGTTCTCGCCGTGGAGCGCGTTGATGAGGTCGAGGTA
>VGRQ01000011.1 GCA_016875315.1 Deltaproteobacteria bacterium
CCGCGAGGGAGCCGCCCCAGGCGCCCCTCCCCCGCCCGCGGGGGAGGGTGGCCGAAGGCCGGGAGGGGGCCCAAGCCCGCGAGGGAGCCGCCCCAGGCGCCCCTCCCCCGCCCGCGGGGGAGGGTGGCCGAAGGCCGGGAGGGGGCCGAAGCCCGCGACGGGGGCCCCCCCGCCACCGCCGCTCAGGCCCTACAGCCTAACCCCTACAGCCTAATCCCTCTCTTCCAGCTTCTTCACCCGCTTGAACAGCTCCGGCAGCTCCTTCAGCAAGGTGGCCACCCGCAACCACTCGCGATGCTCGATCGCGGGGATCCCCGATCGCTTCTCGCCGCTGGGCACGTCGTTGGTGACCATGCTCATCGCGCCCACCGTCACCCCGCTGCCCACGTCGAGGTGGCCGAGCACCGTGGCCCGGGCCGCGAGTGTCACGCCGGCGCCGGTGCGAGTCGAGCCTGCCACGCCCGAGTAGGCCACCATCACGTTGTGGGGGCCGATCTCGGCGGCGTGGCCCACCTGGACGAGGTTGTCGGTCTTCGTCCCCCGCCCCACCACGGTGTCGCCCATCGCGGCGCGGTCCACGCAACTGTTGGCGCCGATCTCCACGTCGTCCTGCACCACGGCGCGGCCCGCCTGCGGGATCTTCACCAGCCCCTCGCGCGTGGGCACGAAGCCGAAGCCCTCGCCGCCTACCACCGCGCCCGGGTTGAGCACCACGCGATCGCCCACCACGCAGCCGTCCATCACCACCGACCCGGCCATCAGCACGCAGTCGCGACCCACCTGCGCTCCCGCGCCCACGTAAACGAAGGGCTGCAGCAAGGTGCCCTCGCCCACCGCCGCGCCCTCGCCCACGTAGGCGAAGGGCATCAGGCGCGCCCCGTCAACCTTGCCGAGGGCCACCGCCCGGGGATCGACCTCGGCGCGGAACGCCGGTCGCGGGTGGAAGATCTCCAGCGCCCGCGCGAACGCGAGGTAGGGATCGTCACAGCGCACCACTGTCTTTCCATGCGTAGCCTCGTGTCGCGACACGAGCACGGCCCCGGCCTTGCTGTCCCTGAACAGCGCCGCGTAGCGCCGGTTCGACAGGAAGGACACGTCGCCCGCGCCGGCCTCTTCCAGCCCCGCGACGCCGGTGATCTCGATCTCCGGGTCGCCATCGACCGCGCCGCCGAGGCGCGAGGCCAGCTCGGCGAGCTTCACTTGCCCGTGGTGGTGGTTGCCGGATTGGCCGCGTTGTAACGCTTGATCAGCTCGTCGGTCACGTCGATACTGGGCTGGTAGTACACCACGCCGCCCTCGGTGGCCTCGAGCACCAGCGTGTAGCCGCGCTCCTGGCCGATCGCCACGGCGATCTTCCTCATCTTCTCGATGAACTGCTCCATCGCCGAGTAGTAGGCCGACTGCATCTCGCTCTCGTAGCGGCCGTAGGTTTGCTGGAACTCCATCTGGCCGCGCATGAACTCCTCCTCCTTCTGCTTGCGCGCGGAGTCGGAGAGGATGGCCGACTGCTTTTCCAGCTCGGCGCGCTGGGCTTCCAGCGACTTCTGCATCTTCTCGATGGCGGTCTTGCGCTCGCCGTACATGCCCTCCAGCTTCTTGCGGACCCCGTCGGCTTCCTTCACCTCGTTGAGCGCGCGCTGGAAGTCGACGACGGCCACCTTGACCTCGGCGAGCGCGTCGCCGGCGAGGACGAAACAGACAAAGAACAGGGCTACGAATCGTTTGAACATGGGCGCTCCTTTCAGAATGCGCTGCCGATGGTGAAGTCAAACACGGCCTTGCGCTCGTCGGGGTACGGCTCGAGCGGGAAGCCCCACTCGAATCGCAGGGGCCCGATGGGGCTGAACCAGCGAATGCCGAAGCCTACAGAGGTGCGGAGGTCGGTGAGGTCGATATTTCCTTCGCCTTGGACGTCGCCAAAGGTGTTGCCGGCGTCAAAGAAGGTCACGAAGGAGATGCCCGCCGCCTTGATGATCGGCGACTCGAGCTCGAAGTTGTTGATGAAGGTCTCGGTGCCGCCGATGATCAGCCGGTCGTCGGCCGACTGGGGATCGTCGCTGCCCACGGTGGTGGCCACCTGGTTGGCGTACTCGCGGTAGCCGCTGGCGCGGATGGAGGGGCCGAGCGAGAGCGTGGCGAAGCCGCGGATCGAGGTGATGCCGCCCGCCCGGTAGCGATGGATGTACGGGACGATGCTGCCGTCGGTGCTCTGGATGTGCCCGGCCGACATGTTGTACTTGAACACCAGCCAGTCGTCTTTCACCAGCGGCTGGTAGAAGCGGAAGTTGGCCTTTGATTCCCAGTAGTTGAAGTCGCCGCCGAGGACGGAGAGCACCTCGTCGTCGTTGATGCGGAACCCACCGGCCAGCTCGGTCGACAGCGTGAACTTGATGCCGCGGGTGGCGTTGATGCGGTTGTTCCGCTTGTCGACCTCGAAGGTGACACCGGCGCTGGACGTGACACCGTTGCGGTAGAGTTGGCCGCCGTAGAGCCGCTCCTTGTACTCGTCGAGTGACAACAAACCGTTGTCCTCGATGGTGTAGTCCATCGCGAGGCGGATGTCGTCGCGGGCGTCGAGGTAGCGTCCCACCTGGAAGAGGCCGCCGCGGCGGTACTCGTTCTCGATGTAGTTCTGCTGCTGCACGTAGCCGCTCAGGCGCAGGGTCCAGCGGCTGTCGAAGAAGTAGGGGTCGTAGAAGTCGAGGTTGGCCGTCTGCGTGGGCTTGCTGATGTTGCCCGCGACGCTCACCACCCAGCCGAGGCCGAAGAAGTTGGACTTCTGGATGTTGGCGGTGAGGAGGAAGCTGTCGACCGAGGAGAAGCCGGCGCCCACGGTGAAACTACCGGTGGGCCGCTCGGCCACGTCGACGTTCATCTCCAGCTCGTCGGCCTCGCCGCCGCGGGGGGTGCTGATCTCCACCGTCTCGAAGAAGCCGAGGCGCTCCAGCCGCTCGCGGGCCTCGCGGATGCGGCTGCCCGCGTACACCTCGCCCTCGTTGATGGGGATCTCGCGGCGCACCACCTTGTCGAAGGTGGGGTCGTTGCCGGTGATGTTGATGTGCCCGATGCGCATCTTGTCGCCCTTCTGGATGTCGAAGGTGAGGTCGACCACCTTCGATTCCGGGTCGGGCTGCGGCAGGGGGACGATGTTGGCAAAGGCGTAGCCCTGGTCGCCGTAGAGGTCGGACACGCGCTGGGTGACCGCCTGCATCGTGGTGAGCTTGAAGGTGTCGCCCGTCTCCAGTGGCGCGTTCTGCCCGCCGAAGTCGAGCCAGCGACGCTCCACCTTCGGCGCCCAGTTCTCGTCGATGGCAACGCCGGCTTCCTTGTCTCGCTCGAAGGCCTCCTGCACGTCGCGCAGGTCTTTCCCGTCGACCAGCGCGTGGACGGCTCCCTGGGTGAGCCCCTCCTCGGGCACGAAGTCGCCGCGGACGTTGACCTTGCCGATCTGGTACTGCGGCCCCTCGGTGACGTGGATGGTGATGAAGATGTGCCGCTTGTCGGGCGACAAGAACACCTTGGGCTCGTCGACCTGCGCCTCGACGTAGCCCTCCTCCAGGAGCACGCTCCGCACCACGTACACGTCGTTCTCGAGGTTCTCCTCGATGAAGTTTCCCGTGCTCGTGAGCCAGGGGACGATGCCCCCTTCCTTGGTGCTGAGGAAGCGCTTGATCTTCGCGTCGGGCACGCCCTCGTTGCCGGTGATGTCGATCTCCTGGACGATCACCTTCCGGTTCTCGGTGATCTTGAATTCCAGGTCGACCATGCCGGGCCCGGCGGGGGTCGACACCGGCTCGACCGTGGCCAGGTAGAAGCCCTTCTCCAGGTACTTGTCGCGGATGGTCCTCGCGTTCTGGGCGATGCGCTGGTCGGACGGCACGGAGAGGGCGGTGATGTCGACCGCCTCTTTCAGGTCGTCGTCCTTGATCTTCTTGTTGCCCGAGAACTTCACCTCGCGCACGGCGGGCTTCTCGGTGACGACGAAGGTGAGCACCACGCCGCCCTCGCCGGGCGTGGCCCGCACCACCACGTCGTCGACGTAGCCGGTGGCCCAGATCGCCTTGATGTCGCGCTCCACCTTCCACGGCGCGAGCATGTCGCCGGCGCGCAGGCCGATGGCATCGAGGATGGCAGCCTCCTCGACGCGTCGCAAGCCCTTCACTTCCACGCGGGACAGGCTGCCGGTGGCGACCACCGGCGCGCCCGTGTCGGCCGGCTCGACCACCGGAGGCGGCGGGGGCGGCACCGCGGGCGCGGCGGCGGGACTGGTGTCCTGGGCGAACGCCGTGGCCGAGAGCAGCAGCGCGAGCAGCACGATCACGCCGCCTCCGCGAAGGCACCGTCGACCATGCGCAGGCGACGCGGGAAGCGCGCGGCCAGCTCCATCGAGTGAGTGACCACCACCAGCGTGGCGCCGCCCTCGCGGTTGAGCTCGAGCAAGAGCGCCATCACCTCGCTCGCCGTGTGCGGGTCGAGGTTGCCGGTGGGCTCGTCGGCCAGCACGAGGCCCGGGCGCATGAGCAGCGCCCGCGCGATGGCCACGCGCTGCTGCTCGCCGCCGGAGAGCTCGCCCGGGCGGTGGCCGAGACGGTGGGCGAGTCCCACGCGCTCCAGCGCCGCCCGCGCGCGCTCCCGGGCCTCGGCCTTCGGCACCCGGGCGATCATCGCGGGGATGGCCACGTTGTCGATCGCGGAGTGGTCGGGGAGCAGGTGGTGGAACTGGAAGATGAAGCCGACCGTCGTGTTGCGGAAGCGGTCGATCTCGACCTGGGCGCGGCTATACAGCGGGCGCCCGTCGATGCTGACCGTCCCGCCGGTAGGGGCCTCGAGGCCGCCGAGGATGTGCAGGAAGGTAGACTTGCCCGAGCCGGACTGGCCCACCAGCGCCGCCGAGTCGCCCGGCTGCAAGGCAAGCTCGGCGCCCCGGAGCACCTCGATTCGAGCGCCGCCCTTGTGGAAGGTGCGGACCAGCCCCGAGACCTCGACGGCAACGCCCATCACTCGAACCGGAGCCCGTCGACCGGGTCGAGCCGCGCGGCGCGGCTCGATGGGTAGAGGGTGGCGAGGAAACAAATGATCACCGCGCCCAGCGCCACCACCGCGACCGTTTCCGGCACGACAACAACCGGCAGAGAATCGAGGTAATACACGTTGGTGTCGAGGGGGTACCGGTAGCGGGAGAGAAACTCGCAGCCCGCTAACCCAAGCACCACCCCGAGGCCGGTTCCCACCAGGCCCACCGACACCCCTTCGAGCACGAAGATCCAGCGGATCATCCGCGAGGTGGCCCCCATCGCCTTGAGGATGGAGATCTCGCGGCCGCGGGTGATGACCATCACCACGAGGTTGGTGACGATGCCGAGCGCGGCCACGCTCACGATCTGGGCGAGGATGATGCCCATCACCCACTTCTCCATGGCCAGCGCCCGGAACAGGGCCTCGTTCATCGTGAGCCAGTTCTTGGTGAAGAAGGGGTGGTGCAGGGCTTCCTCCACCTGCCAGCCGATGTCGGCCACATTCCACAGTCGCGACTCATCCACGCGGACCTCCACCGCCGTGGCCTCGCCGGGCATCTGCATGAACGCCTGCGCGTCGCCGAGGGTGACGAAGCTCCACTTGGTGTCGTACTCGTACATGCCGGTGTGTACGAGCGCGGTCACCCGGAAGCTCCGCGTGGTGGGCATGGGGACGCCCATCGCGCCGTAGCCGCCGCCGATGGGGTTGATCACGTGAACCCGGTCGCCGGGGTACACGCGCAGGGTTTCCGCCAGCCCCTTGCCGAGGATGATACCCGGGAGTTTCTCGGTGTCGCCAATGTCCTGGGCGAGCGCCACGGGCGGCGCGTGCAGGTTCGCGAGGATCTCGAGCCGGGCGTCGTCGCTCTCGGGCTCGCCCTGGGGGCCCACGACGATGTCCTTGGCGATGTCGGTGACCCCGGCTGCCCGGGCGGGATCGACCCCCTTGAGGATGGCGCCGCTCACGCCGAAGGTGCTCTTCAGCATCACCTCGGTGTAGGTAAACGGCGAGGCAGAGACGACGCCCTCGATCGCCTCGACCTTGGCCACCACCTCGTCGGGCTCCTCGATGGGGCCGCCATAGGCGAGCACGATGAGGTGGGCCTGGTTGCCGAGGATCTTCTTGCGCAGGTCGATCTCGAAGCCCTGCATCACCGACAGGACCATGATCAGCACCGCCACGCCCACGGTGACGCCGGCCACCGACAACACCGCGATGAGCGAGATGCCCGCGTCTTGCCTGCGCGAGCGCAGGTGCGACAGCGCGATGAGGAGCTCGAAGTCCACTACGCGCGCTTTCGCAGGGTCGGGAACAGGATCACGTCGCGGATGCTGGGAGAGTCGGTCAACAGCATCACCAGCCGGTCGATGCCGATGCCCTCGCCGGCGGTGGGCGGCATGCCGTAGGAGAGCGCGTCGATGTAGTCGGCGTCGAAGTGCATCGCCTCGTGGTCGCCCGAGAGGTGGGCCCTGGCTTGCGCCTCGAAGCGCTGGGCCTGGTCGACCGGGTCGTTCAGCTCGTTGAAGCCGTTGGCGATCTCGCGGCCAGCGATGAACAACTCGAACCGATCGGCGATCTCGGGATTGTCGTCGTTGCGGCGGGCGAGCGGGCTGATCTCCACGGGGAAGTGGGTGACGAAGGTGGGGTTCACCAGCGTCCTTTCCACGTCGATGTCGAAGACATGCTCCCAGAAGCGCCCGAGCGTCTTCGGCAGGGCCGGGATGTCGGCGTTGGGGTGTCGCGAAACGAAGGCGAAGCGCAGCCGGTCGAGGTCGTACACCTGCGCCACCGGCAGGCCCATCGCCTCGGCCACCAGCTCGTCGTAGCGGGCGCGGCGGAAGGGCGCCGAGAAGTCGATGTCGCGACCCTGGTAGCTGATCACCTGCTTCCCGCACACGTCGCGCACCAGCCCGGCGAGCAGCTCCTCGGTGAGATCCACCAGGTCGGTCCACCGGGCGTAGGCCCAGTAGAACTCGAGCATGGTGAACTCGGGGTTGTGGGTGCTGTCGATGCCCTCGTTGCGGAAGTTCCGGTTGATCTCGAACACCCGCTCGAGGCCGCCCACCACCAGGCGCTTGAGGAAGAGCTCCGGCGCCACGCGCAGGTACAGCTCCATGTCGAGCGCGTTGTGGTGGGTCACGAAGGGTCGCGCCGTCGCCCCGCCGGGGATGGGCTGCATCATCGGCGTTTCCACCTCGAGGAAGTTGCGCTCCTCGAAGAAGTCACGGATGTAGCGGATGATGCCGGATCGGCGCACGAAGGTGCGCCGGGTGTCCTCGTTCACGAACAGGTCGACGTAGCGCTGACGCTGCTTCAACTCGGGGTCGTCGAGCCCGTGGAACTTGTCGGGCAACGAGCGGATGCACTTGGCGCTGAGCTGGATGCTGCTCGCGGCCAGCGTGAGCTCCCCCGTGCGCGTGCGCATCAGGCCGCCCTTGACGGTGACGATGTCGCCCAGGTCGAGCTTCTTCCACGCGCCGAAGTCCGCCTCGCCCACCGCGTCTTTCTTGACGTACACCTGGAGCAGCCCGGTGCGGTCGAGCACGCGAGCGAAGCCCGCCTTGCCCATCTCGTTCTTGAACATCAGTCGACCGGCAAACAGGAAGTCCTGGCCGAGCTCGCCGAGATCCTCGCGGCCCTCGGCGAGGCGCTGCGCCTGCAAGGCGCTGAGCGTGGGGTGCTCGCCGGTGGGGTAGGGGTTGTGGCCGTCGGCGCGCAGGGCGTCGAGCTTGGCGAGACGATCGGGGTCGAAGGTGTACATGGCGGGGAGCCGCCGCGCCTAACGCGGTTCAGGGCGCGAAGGGCGCGCTCTCGTCGATCGCTGCCCCCCACTCGGGACGGGTCCAGAAGCGCGCCCCCTGCGTCACCCCGTGGCCCGTCACCGCGTCGTACTCGCCATTGAGCAGGCGGATCGCGGCGAGGGCCTCGTTGCCGACGAGATCGACCTCGTCGCAGGGCGCTCCGCGCAGCACCCCCGGTAGGCCCGCCGCCCCCTCGCGCACCCGGTCCACGTGCCCCTGCTCGTGGTCGAAGAGGGCGACAAGGTAGTCGCGCCATCGGCGGACCACCTCTGGATCGCTGTCGCGACCGGGCGCCCACCGGGGCATCCACACCACGATCGACGTGTCGACCACCGCCCTCGTCACCCGGCAGGGCTCGCCGTCGCCCTCCCAGCGCCAGGTAATCGACCACTCGGTCTGCGCGTTGACGTGCTCGCCGTCCGCGTTTCGCGGCGAGCTCGCGCGCAAGGACTCGCGGAGCTCCGCCACCGTGCTCCCCTCCACGTCGTACCAGCGTACCAGCGTGTCGCCGGGGTCGAGCACCACCGGCGGCAGGCCCGGCGCGCAGGCGAGGAGGAGGAGCACCAGCGTGGGGACAGCATGCGCGGGCGAGAGTTCCCTCAGCAGGGATCGTTCGCCTCTCCCGGCGTGCCCGGCTCGGAAACACCAGGGAGCACCGTGGCCTGGGGACACCAGTTGCCCATGTCGTCGTTCTCCACGCCGTCGAGGCGCCCCGGATCGAGGCCGAGCGAGCGGCCGCCCTCGATCACCTCGCTGTCGTCGTCGGTGTAGGCGAAGCGGTCGAGGTCGACCCCGGTGGGGCTGGTGAGCACCAGCTCGTCGGCGCTGTTGGCGATGGCCACGCCGCCGCCGCTGCCGGTAGGCGGCTTCTCGCCCATCGGGCTCCGGTAGAACCAGCCGTCGCAAGGCACGCCGCCGTTCTGGGCTGGGTCGGCATGGGCGCAGAGCACCACGTAGTCGCCGGGCTCCACCACGATGCTGTCCTCGAAGGTCCAGTCGTCGCTGTCGTCGTCGTGGAAGGAGTAGCCGGCCACGTCGATCGCGTAGCCAGCGGTGTTGTAGAGCTCCACCCACTCGCCGTACTCGTCGTCCACCACGTCGGGGTTGACCATGAACTCGGTGAAGATGAGGTCGCCCGGCTCGGGCTCGGGGGGCGGCGCCTCGGACACCACCACGCCGACGGTGTCGGTGCCCACCTCGCCGTCGGTGTCGGTGGCCGACAGGGTGACGACATGCGTGCCCACGCTCAGCGCGCTCGCGAGCAGGAGCGACGCGCCGTCGCCCGAGACGGCGCCCGCGAGATCGCCGTCGAGGCTCGAGGTCCACGCGAAGTCGAGGTCGCCGGGCTCGGTGGTGGTATCTGTCGCCGAGCCTGCGAAGGCAACCTGCTCGCCGGCCTCGAAGCTCGTGCCCTCCGCGGGCTGGGTGATCTCCACGCTGGGCGCGCCGGCGGGGCCGTGGACCTCGAAGACGATCGCGTCGGTAGCCACCTCGCCGTCGGCGTCGACCACCTCGATGGCCAGCGCGTACTCGCCGCGGGCGAGTTGCCCGAGGGTCGCGACGTAGCCACTCTGCACGAGGCCGTCGCCCGTGCCCTCGCCCTCGTTCGCCAGCTCGCCCTCCACCGGCGCGCCGTCGAGCGTCCACTGCACGGCGAGCAAGGCATCGACGTCGTCGGTGGCCAGGGCGCTGGCGGTCACGCTGTCGCCCTCGCGGATCACGTCGGCCGGCGCGGGCGCGACGATCTCCACGGCGGGCGGCGCGTTCACTCGGCCGAGGTCGTTCTCGTTGGCGCAGGCGGCGATGAGCAGCAGGGGCAACAGGCGCGGCACCCGGGCTGTCTACACGGTCAGCACCCCGCCACGCAACACGCCGTAGATGGCCTCGGCCATCGCGGGCGCGTCGAGCGGCTCGCGCGCGAGGCGGGCGAGCATCACCGGCTCCTTCAGCATGCCGAGCAGGCATCGCGCCGCCTGCCGCACCTCGCCGGGGCGAACCACGCCGAGGCGCTGGCCATCGGTGAGCGCCTTCTCCACCCGGGCCAGCACGTGGGCGTAGAAGGCGGCGAGCGCGATCTCGCCGTCCTTGTCGATGCCCTCGGCCTCGGTGAACAGGATGCGCACCGCCGCGCCCTGGGCGGCCATCGCCGTCGCGAGGCGGTGGAGGTTGGCCCGCACCTGCTCCGGGATGTCGCGGCCCACGTCGATGGGCTGCACCACGCCGCCCACCTCGAGCATCAGCTCGGAGAGCACCGCCGCGAAGATCTCCCGCTTGCTCTCGAAGTGATTGTAGAAGGTGCCTCGCGCCACCCCGGCCGCCTCGATGATGTCGCCGACGCTGGCCGGGTGGTAGCCCTTCTCGGCGAAGACCTCGCGCGCGGCGCGCACCAGCGAGGCCCTGCGGCTGTCGGGATCGAGCGGGGCCGCCCTCACGCGCCCTCGCCCGCGACGTCGCCCGTGTAGTAGGCGCGCAGCTCCTCGCCCTGGGCCCGTGCCAGGCCGTGCATGAGCTTCACCGTGGCACACTCCAGCGTCATCGTGCCACTGGACATGACCCCGGCGGCCAGCGCGGCCCGGCCCCCCACGTAGGCGCGGAGGTCGACCTTGCCCCGGTGACAGTGCGAGTGAACCACCACCGCCACCCCGGCGCCCACGGCCGCCGCCAGCGCGCCCGGCCACCCCTCCTGGGGCACGTTGCCGGCGCCGAAACCCTGCACCACCACGCCGCGCATCCCCCGCTCTACCGCCGCTTCCAGCATCGCTGGGCCCGCGCCCGGAACAACCGGGACGATGGCCACGCGGGAGTCGAAGCCCAGTTCCAGTCGCAGGGGTCCGGCCGGACGCAGCGGCGTCTTGATCGGACGCACCTCGACCCCCATCTCCACCAGCGGCGGGCAGTCGGGCGACTCGAAGGCCTCGTAGCTCTGGATGGAGGTCTTGGTGCTCCGGTTGCCGCGAAACAGGTAGCGACCGAAGTAGAGCGACACCTCGGGGATGTCCATCGCCGCGCACAGGGCGGCGTTGACCACGTTCTCCGGCGCGTCGGTGCGCACGCTGGCAATGGGGCGCTGGGCCCCGGTGAAGACCACGGGCTTGGCCAGGCCGCGCAGCGCCAGCGACAGCGCCGAGGCCGTCCACGCCATGGTGTCGGTGCCGTGTACCACGACGATGCCCTCCACCCCGTCCATCCTCGCCGCCACCGCCTGGGCCAGCGCGTCCCAGTGCGCCGGGCTCAAATCGGAACTGTCGAGGTTCCACAGCGATTCGACCGACACGTCGAGCTCGCGCTCGATGCCCTGGACGTAGGCGAGCACGTTGGCGGCCACGCTCGACGGCGCCAGCGGGCCGGGGCTCCCCGGCAACATCCCGAGCGTGCCGCCGGTGGAGAGGAAACGGATGCGAGGGCGAGACACGGCGGGGCCCATCTACCCCGCCGAGCCCGCCCCCGCCGTGCTAGCCGGCTCCCCGCGCGCGCGTGGGCACGCGCACTTCCTCCGCCTCGAGCACGTCGGGCGGGAGCCAGGGCAGCCACTCCTCGGGCACCACCATGAGCCGCGACATGGCCATGCGCAGCGCGTCGGCCTGGGTGGGCACGCGCGGGTAGATGCGCAGGGTCATGTTGGCCTGCACGGGGGTGCGGTCGGCCTTCCGAGAGTTGCAGTTCCGGCAGGCGGTGGCCGAGTTCTCCCAGCACGACACGTTGACCCACTTGCGCGACCAGGGCAGGTAGACCTTGCCCTCTCGCGCGTGAGCGCGGGGAATCACGTGGTCGAGGGTGAGCGACACTCGGTCGGGCCGGCCATCGGCCTGGCGCGGGCGGACGCCGCAGTAGCTGCAGGTGTACGCGTCGCGCGCCTGCACGTTGCGCGAGGAGAAGCGTACCTTGCCCCGGCCGTGGCTGTACTTCCGCAGCGCCACGACACTCGGCCAGGGCAGGGCGAGCGCCATCGAGCGCACGAAACGACCCGGGTAGGCGGCCACCTGGACCAGCTTCTGGTCCAACACGAGCTCCACGGCGCGCTCCCAGCGGATGACGCGCATCGGGGTGTAGTCGGCGTTGAGGAGCAGCACGTTGAGCATCAGAGCACCGCGCGCAGCCTAGCCACGCCGATTGACGGGTCAACGGCCCTACGCGAAGTCCGTCATCTTTCTTCGATCGCGAATGGACACCGGCGGGGCGTCGTCCACCCATCGTGCGACACCGAGGAGTCGCCGAGGAGACAACATGTATGCTGGTATCTCGCGATCTGTAGCCCTTCTCTGCCTGCTGGCGCCAGCGGCCGCCAGCGCCCACGGCAGCTCCCGTGACCACCGCTACGACGGCTACGTCCGCGTGGAGAACGAGACGAGCGAGGCGCTCACGGTGCGGGTGGACGGCGGCGACGCCCGCGTGCTCGGCCCCTGGGAGACGGCGCGTTTCCGTGCCGACAGCGGCTACGTGGTGGTGAGCGCCAGCTACAGGGCCTTCGGCGAGTCGCGGCTGCTCGTCAACAAGACGGTGAAGGTCTACCGCGGCCGGACGGCCGACGTGGAGCTGCGCCCGCCGAGCACCACTCTGGTGAAGGTGGTCAACAACACCGGCGTGCCGGCGGAGCTCCTGTCGAGTGGCCGCGAGGTGGTGGATCTCGCCCCGAGCCAATCCCGGATCGTGTCGCTCCCGGTGGGCTCCACCTCGCTCGAGCTCGTAGCCAACGGCCGGGTCGTCGAGCACGAGCACCTGTACCTGCGCCCCTTCGAGGAGGAGACGATCACCGGCTTCGCCCCCTCGCGCGCCGACCTCGTGGTGTACAACCCGCTGCCCTTCTCGGTGACCCTCACCTGCGACCGCGGCCTCACGCGCACGGTCGAGTCCCGCGGCCGCGTGGTGTACGACGACGTGGCGGTGGGCAGCTTCCACCTCGTGGCGCGCCGCCCGGGCGGCGAGCGCGTGGACGAGGAGCAGATCCGCATCGACCCCTGGCGCGGCGGTAGCTGGACGATCGACCCCCCCAGCCAGGGCCTGGTGCGGCTCGACAACGAGCACCACGAGGGCGTGCGGGTGTACGCCGACGGGCGCATCATCGCCATGCTCAACGCCGAGCAGGATCACACGCTGAGCCTGCCCCTGGGTCCGGTTACCCTCGAGGTGCGCGAGCTCGACGGCACGCTGGTGGAGCGCGACGGCATCACCGTGGATCCCTACCGCACCACCACGGTGGAGTTCGGCTGGGACCGCCGACCCGGCTACACCAGCGGACAGCACCGTCCCCACGACGACGACGACCACGACCACGACCACGGGACGAGCGGCCACTCCTGCACGATGTAGGTCGTTTCGTGTCCAACTAGACAACCTCGACTTGCCACTTTGGACAGGCCATGGTAGCTCCGCGCTGCCATGGCCTACGCCGTCAAGGAAACCTACTACACGCTGCAAGGCGAGGGCGCCCAGGCCGGGCGCGCGGCCGTTTTCTGCCGCTTTTCCGGGTGTAACCTCTGGTCGGGACTGGAGACGGACCGAGCCGAGGCTGCCTGCCGTTTCTGCGACACCGACTTCCGCGGCACCGATGGCCCCGGGGGCGGGCGTTTCGCCACCGCCGAGTCGCTCGCCGCGCACGTGGCCGCGCTCTGGCCCGGGGGTGGCCGCCCGTATGTTGTCTTCACCGGCGGCGAGCCCGCCTTGCAGCTCGACGAGGCGCTGGTGAGCGAGTGTCAGGCCCGCGGCATCGAGGTGGGTATCGAGACCAACGGCACGCGGCCGCTGCCCCGGGGCATCGACTGGGTGTGCGTGAGCCCCAAGCCCAGGTCCGATCTCCTCGTCCGCGAGGGACAGGAGCTGAAGCTCGTCTTCCCGCAGCCGGAGTTCGAACCGGACGCCTTCGAACAGCTCGACTTCCAGCACCACTTCCTCCAGCCGATGGACGGCCCCGCCCGCGACGCCAACACCGCGCTCGCGGTGGCCTACTGCCGGGCTCATCCCCGGTGGCGGCTGTCCCTGCAAACCCACAAGCTCCTGGGCATCCCATGACCGCGCCCCGAACGCCCCGCCGCAAGCGCCTCCCCGACCACGCCAGCGAGCGCGACGAGCGCGCCCTCGCCATCGACAAGGTGGGCATCAAAGACCTCGTCTACCCCATTCGCGTGCTCGACCGCGCCAACCAGGTGCAACACACGGTGGCGCGGATGAACCTCTCGGTGAGCCTGCCCCACGAGTTCAAGGGCACCCACATGAGCCGCTTCGTCGAGGTGCTCAACGCGCGGCGCGGCGAGATGACCATCCGCAACATGCCGTCGATCCTCGCCGACATCCAGGCGCGCCTGGAAGCGCGCGACGCGCACCTCGAGGCCACCTTCTCCTACTTCATCAGCAAGCGGGCCCCGGTGAGCGGGGTGGAGTCGCTGATGGAGTACGTCTGTCGCTTCGACGCTTCCATGCGGGGTTCAGAGCTCGACTTCGTGCTCTGCGTCCGGGTGCCGGTGAAGAGCCTCTGTCCCTGCTCGAAGGCCATCAGCGACCGCGGGGCGCACAACCAGCGCAGCCTGGTGGACGTGGAGCTGCGCAGCAGCGAGTTCGTGTGGATCGAGGAGATCGTCGCCGCCGTGGAGGCCTGCGGCTCGGCGCCTTTGTTCGCGCTGCTCAAGCGAGAAGACGAGAAGTACGTCACCGAGCTGGCCTACGACAACCCGAAGTTCGTGGAAGACCTCGTGCGCGACTCGGTGATCGCGCTGCGCGCCCTGCCCGGTGTCACGTGGCTCCGCGTGTCGGCCGAGAACCAGGAGTCGATCCACAATCACTCGGCCTTCGCGCAGATCGAGTGGTCGGCGAGCGCGGCGGCCGTCCCCTCCCCCGCCCACCCGGGACAGCCCGCGCCCACCGAGACGCCCGGCTTCGGCCCCTGGCTCCGCGAGCAGCGGGTACTCCGGGGCTACAGCCAGCAGGGCCTCGCCGACGAGCTCGGGGTGTCGGCCGCGCACCTCAGCCGCGTGGAGTCCGGCGACAAGCGCCTGTCCGACGAGGCCCTCGCCCGCGCCGCCCGCCTGCTCGGCCTGCCCGCCGACGAGGTGTGCCTGCGCGCCGGGGTGATGCCCGCGTGGGTGTGGGTGAAGGTGGCGCAGGATCCGGGGGGGTTTCTGAGGAGGCTGTAAGCCTACAACCTCTCCCCGAACACCCTCTGGTACAACTCCCGGTACGTGTCACTCAGGTCGCCCAGGTCGCGACGGAACACGTCCTTGTCGAGGTGACGCCCCGTCCCGCGCTCCCACAGGCGCGAGCCGTCGGGGGTGATCTCGTCGGCGAGCACCACCGCGCCCTTGTAGCGGCCGAACTCCAGCTTGAAGTCGACGAGATCCACGCCGAGCTCGCTCCAGAAGTTGCGCAAGAGGTCGTTGACCACCAGCGAGTACTCCCGCATCGCCTGTAGCTCCCAGGCCCGGGCGTAGCCGAGGATCACCGCGCACTCCTCGTTGATCTGCGGATCGTTGAGCGCGTCGGACTTGTAGAAGTGCTCGAGCAAGGGTCGCGACAGGCGCTGGCCCTCGGCGATGCCGAGGCGCTTGGCGAGCGAGCCGGCCACCACGTTGCGCACCACCAGCTCCACCGGGATGATCTCCACCTTCTTGCACAACTGGTCTCTCGGCGAGACTTGCCGCACGAAGGCGGTGGGCACCCCGGCCGCCGCCACCTTCTCCATGAAGAAGGCGCTCAGCTTGCAGTTGATCACGCCCTTGTCGGCGATCTGGGCCTTCTTCACGCCGTTGAAGGCGGTGGCATCGTCCTTGTAGTGGATGATGATCTCGTCGGCGGCCAGGGTGGCGTACACCTGCTTGGCCTTGCCCTCGTAGAGCTTCTGGTCGGGGTGGAGCGTCATGGGCCGGCGGCTATCGCCCCGGCGCGGGCCGGGCTACGCTCGGCGCCGATGAGCCTGCTGCTAGCCCTCGCGTGTACCGTGGACACGGTGGATACCCGTGGGACCACGCCGATCCTCGAGGGCGACGAGTTCTTCGACAGCCCCTTCCCCAGCGACAGCCGCCTCGTCGACGGTCACCCCTCGCTGGAGGGTTTCCCCGGCAGCGGCGCCGTCCCCCTGTTCGACGCCTACATCGCCCTCGCCCCGGTGATGGACGGCTGGGGCACCAACAGCCCCGCCTACGTGCGCTTCGCCGAGCCCATCGACGAGTCGGCGCTCCCGAGCCCGGCCGGCTCGCTGGAGGCCGACTCGGCGATCATGCTCGTCGACATCGACGCGCGCAGCGCCCACCGGGGCGAGCGCTTTCCCGTCGTCACCCAGTTCTGGTCGGTGTCCGACCAGTACGGCGCCGACAACCTGCTGGCGATCGCGCCGATGGCGGGTTTCCCGCTGCGCCCGTCCACCACCTACGCCCTGGTGCTGCGCCCCCCCCTGGCCAAGCTGGGCGCGATGCCCGAGGGCTGGAAAGACGACCCGGCCTACCTCGCCCTCCGCGAGACCTTGCTGGCCCTCGACCTCGACGACGACAGCGTGGCGGTGGCCACCACCTTCACCACCCAGGACCCCACCCGCGAGCTGGCGCTGGTGGCCCGGAGCATCCAGTCCGGCGAGATCGGCGTGCCGCCCTGGGAACCCGAGCTGACACTCTACGAGGACCGTGGCGACTACGCGGTTTTCGAGGGCTTCGTCACCGTCCCCATCTGGCAAGAGGGCGAGCGCCCCTACCGCGAGGAGGGCGGCGGCCTCGTGTTCAGCGGCGACCGGCCGCTGGTCCAGGGCTGGGAGCGCGTGAAGTTCGGCCTCACCGTGCCGAGCGGCGAGCCCCCGGAGAGCGGCTGGCCGCTGGTGGTCTACAGCCACGGCACCGGCGGCGATCACCTGAGCTTCTGCGCCTACGGCACGCTGGACGAGGAAGGCCGCGGCATGGCCGATCGCGGCGTCGCGATGCTCGGCATCGCGCAGCCCCTGCACGACGACCGTGCCACCCCCGACACCAGCGCCGATCTCGACACCTTCAACTACCTCAACCCCGCCGCCGGGCGCACCAGCTTCCGGCAGGGCGCGGCCGACCAGGTGTGGCTGGTGGAGCGACTGTCCGCGCCCGGTTCGGACTTCAGCTTCGACGGCGTGGCGATCCCCATCGACCACGAGCGGCTGAGCTTCTTCGGCCACTCCCAGGGCGCGATGGTGGGGGCGCTGGGCGCGAGCTTCCTGTCCACCCGGGTGCGGGCCGTGGGCCTGTCGGCCGCCGGGGGCGGCACGGCCGAGGCGGCGCTGAGCAAGGTCGACCCCATCCCCACCGCGCCCCTGCTCGCCGCCGCGCTCGGCATCGACGAGGCCAACCTGTCCGTGCTGCACCCGGTGCTCGGCATCGTGCAGATGCTGTCGGAGGTCACCGACCCGATGAACTACGGGCCCAACTGGATCGCCGAGGAACCGGGCTGGGAGGCCCGCGCCGTGCCGGTGCTCATGACCGAGGGCCTCGAAGACACCTACACGCCCCCGCGCACCATCGAGGCGCTCGCCACCGCCGCGCGGCTGCCCATCGCCGGCGAGATGCTCTACGAGCCCGCGGGCTTCGACCTTCGCGGGCTCGGTGCCGAGGATCGTCCCGTGGAAGACAACGTCGTGGGTTACGACGGCAACGAGGTCACCGCCGGTCTCGCCCAGTTCGCCGACCAGGGCCACTTCGCGGTGTACGACGACAAGGACGCGCGCAACTTGTACCGGGACTTCCTCGAGAGCGCGAGCTACGGCTCGCCGGAGCTGCCCGAGTGAAGGTCCTCCTCGGCGTCACCGGCGGCATCGCCGCCTACCGGGCCTGCGAGCTGGTGAGCCTCGCGGTGAAGTCGGGTCACTCGGTGCGGGTGGTGATGACCGCCAACGCCACGCGCTTCGTGGGGCCGCTCAGCTTCGAGGCGATGTCGGGGCACCCAGTGCTCTCCGACACCTTCGCCGACGCCCTGGCGCATATCGAGTGGGCCAAGTGGGCGGAGGTGGCGGTGGTGGCCCCGTGCAGCGCCAACGTGCTGGCCAAGCTCGCCTGCGGCCTCGCCGACGACGCGCTGACAACCACCCTGATGGCGCTCCCCCGGGGACGGCGGGTCGTGGTGGCGCCGGCGATGAACACCGAGATGTGGCTCAATCCTGTCACCCAGCGCAACCTGCGCTGGCTCGACGAGCTCGGCCGATACACGATCGTCGCGCCCACCGAGAAGCGCCTCGCCTGCGGCGACGTGGGGCCGGGCGGGCTGGCCGAGCCGAGTGACATCCTCGCGGTGGTCGCGACCGCGACTTGATGTTCATCGTCGCGACGTCGTATACACAAGCATGCTGTGGTTGACCTCCCTCGCCCTCGCGGGCGAGCCCGATCCCTACATGACCGGTTGCGACAACAACGACCGCGCGGTGGTGGCCGCCTACAACGACGCCGTCGCCGCCTACAATGCTGGCGACATGAAAGGCACGCGCACCGCCATGGACAAGGTGCTCAAGCGCTCGCCCACGTGCAAGGGTGCGCTGGTGCTCGGCATCGAGGCCCGGACCCGCCTCGGCGACCGCGACGGGCTGGCCATGGCCGCCAGGGCGATCGCCGCCTACCCCAGGGACCCAGAGTTTCCCACCCTCGTTGCCGAGATGGCCTTCGTGGCCCAGGCCTTCGATGCCTCGCTCGAAGCAGCGCTCAAGGCCCGCGCCCTCGACCCCAGCCACCCCCGCGCGGCCCACTCCGCCTTCCTCGCCTACATGCGCCTCGGACGCTACGAGGAGGCCACGGCGCTGGCCGCATCCTACCCCGGCTACGACGAGGGTGGTCGCGACTGCCTTCGCATCCAGATTCTCGTCGACCAGGACAGCCTGGCGCAGGCGGAGGCGCTGCGCGCGAGCTGCGCCGCCTCCACCATCGACACCGCCGACGAGGCCATCGCGCGGCTCGACGCGAACCTCGGCGACAAGGACGCCGAGCTCGGGCACGCCGCCGGGTGAGCGGGTCGCGCTCGGCCAGCTCGCGCAGCTCGGCCTCCGCCTCCCGCCGCCGGTCGATCTCCTCGCGCAGCCGGGCATTGCTCTCCCCCAGCGCGGCCACGTGGACCGCGTTCTCGCGCTCGAGGAGGTGCTGCCGGAGCCGCGTGACCGTGGCCACCCGCGCGAGCGCGAAGCCGATGCCCGCGATGCCCACGCACTGCACCGTCGCCGAGAGGCGAATGGCGTGGTCTTCCTGCACGGTGGAGATCGTCGCCACGGCGGCGGCGAGTCCCAGCCCGTAGAGGCCCGCCGCCTGCGCGGCGGAGAACGTCTTCACCAGCGCGAGGGCCACCGCCCCCATGAGGAAGCTGGTGGGCGGGAGGTCGTTGAGCTGGTCGATGCCGGTGACCATTGCGGTGAGCAGCAGGTACTGCGTCGCGACGGCGAGCAGCGCCCGCGACTGCCCCGGCGTTGCATCCGTGCCCCGCGTGGCCCTGCGGGCAAACCAGGCGCCGGCCGAGACCAGCGCGAGCCAGCCCGCCTGGCCCAGGTGCGTCGCCGTCAGGCCCCTGCCCCACGGCGAGCCGCCCGCCCCGAGGACATCGTCGCCGATCCCGATCACCACCGCGTGGACGAGGTGGACGACGATGAGCACGAGCGCCACCAGAGGCAAGGCGTCAATCAGTTCCGCGTCACGACTGGCGACGAATCCGCGCCACTCGGAAGCCTCGCTTTCCGGCAGCCCGGTTGGCCTGATGCCCGCGGTGGCAGCGACACCCATCCGCACCCACTACCACGCACCGCCCCGCTCGTGAACACCCGAGCCGCATAGGGGGGATGCGGTGTCCCCCTTCACCTTTCCGAGCCGCCGGGCGTGCCACCCCGGGCCCCGTGGTTAGCCTCCGGGCCCCCCGTGACTCTCCTCGACCGTATCGGCAACACCCCTCTGGTCCGCCTCGAGCGCATCACCCGGGATCTCGTCCCGGCCGGCGTGGAGGTGTGGGCGAAGCTGGAGTGGTTCAACCCGGGCGGCAGCGTGAAGGACCGCGCCGCGTACAGCATCATCCGCGACGCCGAGCAAGCCGGTCGCATCGGTCGCGACACCATCCTGCTCGACAGCTCCTCGGGCAACACCGGCATCGCCTACGGGCTCATCTGCGCCATCCGCGGCTACTCGCTCGCGCTGTGCCTGCCGAGGAATGCCAACCGGGAGCGCAAGCGCATCCTCGGGGCCTACGGGGTACACATCGTCGAGACCGACCCGCTGGAAGGGAGCGACGGGGCCATCCGCATGGCGAAGAAACTGGTGGCCGACAACCCGGGCAAGTACCTGTACCTCGACCAGTACGGCAACGAGGCCAACCCCCGCGCCCACCAGACTGGCACCGCCGAGGAGATCTGGGCACAGACCGGGGGACGGGTGACCCACTGGGTGGCCACCCTCGGCACCTCGGGCAGCTTCGTGGGCACCACCCGGGGTCTAAAGGCCAGGAACCCCGCGATCCAGTGCGTCTCGGTGCAGCCCGACAGTCCCTTCCACGGCCTCGAGGGCCTCAAGCACATGGAGTCGGCGATCGTCCCCGCGATCTACGACCCGCGACTCGCCGACCGCGACCTCGGCGCGCCCACCGAGCCCTGCCTGGAACTGCGCAAGCGCCTTGCCCGCGAGGAGGGTCTCTTGGCGGGGGTGAGCGCGGGTGCGGCGCTCTGGGGCGCCATCGAAGTGGCCCGGGGACTACAGTCCGGCGTGGTGGTGACCCTCTTCCCCGACGGCGGCGAGCGGTACATCTCGGAGGACCACCTGTGGGACTGAGGCTCAAGCGCGCCGAGGCCGAGCGCATGCACGCGCACATGCGCGAGGGATACCCTCACGAAGTCGTGGGGATCCTCGCTGGTTCTCGTGATACATGGTCGGTGTATCAAGTTGTATCACTGGTGAACGAGCGGGCCGACAGCCCCGCCAATCGTTACCACGTGTCGGCCCTGGCGCTCTACCGGGCCGAGGAGGCCCTCGCGGCGCGAGGCCTCGACGTGGTGGGCTACTACCACAGCCACCCGGACCACCCCTCGGCGTACAGCGACTTCGATCGCGACCACGCCCTGCCCAACATGAGCTACCTCATCGGCGCGGTGACCCCCGGCGGCGTGGTGGGCCAGCAGAGCTGGCGCCTTCGCGACGACCGCAGCGCGATGGACGAAGAAGAGATCATCCTGGAGGACTGACCCATGCCCGTACACATCAGCATCCCCACCGCCCTGCGCGGCTACGCCGGTGGCGCCGCCACCGTGGCCGTGGAGGCGTGTACCGCCGGCGCCGCCCTCGACGCGCTCTGCGCCACCCACCCCGGCCTCGCCAACCACCTGCGCACCGCCGACGGCAAGCTCCGCAGCTTCGTCAACGTGTACAAGGGCGAGGACGACATCCGCCACCTCGATCGCGACGCCACGGCGCTGGTCGACGGCGACACCCTCACCATCGTGCCCTCCATCGCCGGAGGCGCCCGTGAGTGAGCTGAGCCGCGAGGAGATCGCCCGCTACTCCCGGCACCTCATCCTCGAGGAGGTGGGGATGGAGGGACAGACGAAGCTCAAGAACAGCTCGGTGCTCTGCGTGGGCACCGGCGGCCTCGGCTCGCCGCTCTTGCTCTACCTGGCCGCCGCCGGCGTGGGGCGCATCGGCATCGTCGACTTCGACGTGGTCGACGCGAGCAACCTCCAGCGCCAGATCATCCACGGCAGCTCCACCGTGGGCCAGCGGAAGGTGGTGTCGGCTCGCGACCGCATCCGCGACCTCAACCCGCACGTGCAGGTCGACAGCTACGAGGAGCCGCTCAGCAGCGACAACGCGCTGCGCATCTGCCAGCCCTACGACATCGTGGTGGACGGTACCGACAACTTTCCCACCCGCTACCTCGTCAACGACGCGTGTGTCATTCTCGGCAAGCCCAACGTGTACGGCTCGATCTTCAAGTTCGAGGGGCAGGCCAGCGTGTTCAACTACCAGGGCGGGCCCAACTACCGCGACCTCTACCCGGAACCGCCGCCGCCGGGGCTCGTCCCCTCCTGCGCCGAGGGCGGCGTGCTCGGGGTGCTCCCCGGCCTCATCGGCACCATCCAGGCCACCGAGACCATCAAGATCCTGCTCGGCAAGGGCACTACCCTCTCCGGGCGCCTGTTGTTGTTCGACGCGATGAACATGAAGTTCCGCGAGCTCCGGTTGCGTCCGGATCCCGACGCCAAGCCCATCACCACCCTGATTGACTACGACCAGTTCTGCGGCGTTCCCCGGCGGGAAGGCAGCCGCGAGGAGGCCCCCACCATGTCCGGTTCTTTCGATCGTCTCACCGTGGCCGAGATCAAGCAAAAGCTCGATGCCGGCTGGAAACCCTTCGTGCTCGACGTGCGCGGCCAGAGCGAGTGGAACATCGTCAACATCGGCGCCGACGCGCTCATCCCCCACACCGAGGTGGCCGCGCGGATCGCCGAGGTGCCTCGCGACCGCGAGGTCCTCGTACACTGCAAGCTCGGCGGCCGCTCCTCCCAGGCCTGCCAGGTGCTCGCGGCCAACGGCTACCGGGTGACCAACATGGAGGGCGGGATCACCGCGTGGGCGAAGGAGATCGACCCGAGGTTGCCCACCTACTAGGCATCGAATCGTGCTATCCTCGGGCGTTCTCGGAGCGCCCGTGGGTAACGACCAACTCCAGTGTCGCGACACCGCCCAGCAGTCGGTACAGCCGCCGGAGGCGACGATGTCGTCGCCGAGCTTCTCGCAGTCGCGCGGCAACGCCTTCGCCCAGGAGCAGCTCCAGGCGCAGAACATGTGCGGCGGCGACCAGGAGAGCGCGTCGCAAGCGGGAGGCAACGTGATCACGCTCGACGAGATCACCATCGAGGGCGACCCTCACGCCTACGACGAGGTGAACGACCAGCGGGTGCAGGAGTACATCGACGAGTGCTACGCGGCGTCGAACTTCGAGCAGGAGCCCGACCGCACCCGCGATGCCTGGGCGCACGCGCTCAAGCTCCGCCGGGTCGACGGGCAAGACGTGAACCTCGCCGCCGCCGAGCACTACCTCTACGCGAAGTACTCGGGCAAACAGGACGGCGTCCTCGGCGCGGTGGGCACCGGCGTGATGGCGGCCGGCTACGACGCGGTGAAGGCCGGCGCCTTCGCCCTCGGCGTGGAGGACTGGCTGTCCACCGACGGCACGACGCCGTCGCGACCCACGCTCGGCTCCACCGAGTGGGGCATCCGCGGCGCGGCCGACGGGCTCTCGGAGGAGTGACCATGGACCGTCTCGAACTCGACGCCTACTTCCCCGTGCCTCCCGCCGTGCTCTACGAGGCCTGGCTCTCGCCCACCATCCACGGCGAGATGACCGGCGCCGAGGCCGAGGGGTCGAGCGCCGTGGGCGAGCGGTTCACCGCCTGGGATGGCTACATCGTGGCGGTGACCACGCGCCTGGAGCCGGGAGCCCGGATCGTCCAGCGCTGGCGCACCGCCGACTTCGACGACGCCCATGGCGACAGCGAGATCGAGGTGCAGCTGGTGCCGGAGGGCGAGGGCACGCGGCTGTTGCTGGTACACCGCGACATCCCCGCGGGCGACGGCCCCCGCTACGCGCAGGGCTGGCAGGACTACTACTTCACGCCGATGGCGGCGCACTTCCGAGGATAGCGGCCACCCCCCGGCGCAGCCGGCCTCGGTACTCGTCGAGCGAGGCCGAGCGGTGCTTGGCACCCACCGACACGAGGTCGAGCAGATCCGCCAGCGCCTCGCCCCCGAGCCCGCCCGCGCCCCGGGCATCGCCGATGGCGAGCACCAGCTCGGCGCGGAAGTCTCGCTCGTGGGCGTCGAGATCGTCGCCGAGCATCGCGCGGGCGGTGTCAATCAGCTCGGCCATGTGCCGCGCGCCCTCGCCCTGCCCCACCAGGTGCCCGTGGATGGCCTCGAAGGCCGCCACCACGCGGCCGGCCAGCGGCCCCGTCCCGCCGAGGGCCTCGCGGGCAGTGGCCGCGGTGTGGGCCATGAGCTGGCGCACCGCCGCCTCGAACACCGCCTCCTTCGAGGCGAAGTACAGGTAGAGCCCGGGGCGCGAGATGTTCGCCGCGCGGGCGAGGTCGTCCATCGAGGTGCGGCGCAGGCCGTACCGCAGGAAAACCCCTGCGGCCGCGTCGAGGATCTCCACCCGGCGCTGGGCCGGCGGCGCGGCCATCAGGCGGCTCCGCCGAAGTCGTAGCTCACGCCGGTGAGCTTCTCGCTCAGCGCCCAGAGCTGGGCGGCCACGGCGTCGTCCTTGGCCGCGCCGCTGCGGCCCACCTCGACGGGCGCGCCGTTGATCTCGAACAGGCCTGCCGGGCCCCAGTAGCTGCCGCGCGTGGCGCCGGGATCGGTGGCAGCCCGGATGGTGGGCATCGCACCGTCGCTCGGCTTCATCGCCACGAAGTTGAACAGGCTCACGTAGCCGGCCGAGCGCTGGAGCTCGGTGGCGGTGAAGCCGGGGTGCGAGGCGGTGACCATCGGCCCGCCGTCGCCGAGCCGCTTCTGTAACTCCCGCGCGAAGAGCAAGTTCGCCAGCTTGCTCTGCCCGTAGGCCGGCCAGCCCCAGTAGCGGCGGCGCTCGTAGTTGGGATCGTCGAGGTCGATGGTGCCGGAGCGGTGCATGCTACTCGACACCACCACCACCCGCGAGCCTGCGGTTCGCTCCAGGAGCGGCAACAGGCGGCCGGTGAGCGCGAAGTGGCCAAGGTGGTTGGTGCCGAACTGCATCTCGAAGCCTTGCTTCGTGCGCGAGAACGGCGGCACCATCACGCCGGCGTTGTTCACCAGGAGGTCGAGCCGGTCGTGGCTGGCGATGAACCGCTCCGCGAAGGCGGCCACGCTGTCGAGGTCGGAGAGGTCGAGCACCGACAGCTCCACCCGGCCCGGCGGGTTCCCGGCCACGATGAGCCCCACGGCGGCACGGCCCCGCTCGGCGCTGCGACAGGCCAGCACCACGTGGGCGCCCTTCTGCGCCAGCATCCGCGCCGTCTCGTAGCCAATACCGCTGTTTGCACCCGTGACGATGGCCACGCGGCCCGTCTGGTCGGGGATGGAGTCGAAGCTGAACATGAGCGCACTCTCGGTGACGTGCGCTTACTTTACACACTCAGCATATACTGTCAAGAGAGATCACTCACGCGTCGGGGTCGATCCCGGCCGCGATGAGTTTCGCGCGCAAGGCGT
>VGRQ01000012.1 GCA_016875315.1 Deltaproteobacteria bacterium
GTCGTTGCAGGCGAAGTCGCTCGTGCCCACCTCGGTGCTGCCGCTGAGGCAGTCGGGGTCGTCGCTGTCGATCCAGCCGTCGCCGTCGTTGTCGTCGCGGTCGTCGCAAGGTGGCGTGATCTCGTCGTCGTCGAGGGCGCTGTCGCAGTCGGGGTCGTCGCTGTCGGCCGCCTCGTCGCCGTCGTTGTCCTCCCCGTCGTTGCACTCGGTGGAGCCCGGGCCCACCTCGGTGCCGAGGTCGGCGCAGTCGGGGTCGTCGCCGTCGAGCCAGCCGTCGCCGTCGTTGTCGATGGCGTCGGCGCAGGGGCCCGCCTCGGAGGCGTCGCTGGCGCCGTCGCAGTCGGGGTCGTCGCTGTCGACCAGCCCGTCGCTGTCGTCGTCGCCGCCGTTGTTGCAGGCGGCGCTCCCGGTGCCCTCCTCGCTGGTGCCGGCCGCGCAGTCGGGGTCGTCGGCGTCGTGCCAGCCGTCGCCGTCGTTGTCGGCGAGGTCGTGGCAGCCGTCGATGGCCGACTCCAGCGGCGCCAGGGGCAGTTCCACGTGTTGCACCTCGCCCTTGGCGAACTCCACCGGGCCGTAGGTGGCGGAGGTGACGGTCTGCACGTCGCCCGACCAGCCGGCGGCGGAGAAGGTGAAGCCCTGCCCGTTGTAGCCGGGTTGCACCTCGACTTCCTCGAAGCCCGCGTCGGTGGCGGCGAAGAAGATCCGGCACTCGAGGTCGGCGTCGTCGAGCACCCAGTCGCCGAGGCAGGCGTTGTCGCTGGCGGTGAGCGCCACGCCGTCGGCATCGACGTAAGGCGACACGGGGTCGATGTACACCGCGAAGTTCGAGGCCACCGAGGCGAGGCCCTCGCCCGTGGGCCCGATGACCACGGCGGTGCGCTCGTCGGCGGTGCACGCGAACAGGAGCAGCGCGATCATGGAAGCACCATCACCACGTCGCCCGTCGCAGGCTCCGGCGGCGCGGTGGCCATCGCCACGCCCACCACGCCTCCGGTGACGACGGCGGCGCCGCCGCCCACCGCCGCCCAGAAGGCCCAGCTCTCGGTGAGCGGCTTCGACGCCACCACCGTGTCGCCCTGCACCTTGGCCAGCACCGCGCCGCTGGCGGGGAACTCCAGGAGGCCCGTGGCGACGTGCTCGCCCTCGGTGACCGTGACCGTGTGCTTGCCGCGCTCCACCAGCGCCACCTTGACCGTCTCGCCCTTGCCCACGAGGGCCCCGTTGACCGAGACCGACGAGTCGCTGCCGAGGCCGCTCAGGGTGAGCGAGGCGCCGCCCTTGGCGAGCTTCGCCTCGATGCCCACGCGGTCGGTGCCGTTGTTGTCGGCGGGACGGAAGCTGCTCGCGTAGCCCTCGGCGCGCACCTCGACGCCGTGCGGGCCCGGCGGGAGGCCCTTCATCTTGAACGGGGTGACGCCCACCTCGGCGCCGTCGAGGAACACCTTGGCGCCGGCCGGGGTGCTGTTGACGGCGAGCATGTTGGCGCTCGACTCCAGTACCAGGTCGACGAGGTGGTTGCGGCCCTTGACGACGTCGAGCGCCAGCTCGGCGGTCTCGAAGCCGGGGGCCTCGCCGCGGTAGGCCAGCTTCCCGGGACCGGGGGAGGGGATGCGCGCCGGCACCGCGTAGCGCTGCCCGCCGATCCACACGGCGGCGCCCTTGGGACCGGTGAATTCCACGCTGCCGGGGCCCGGAACCAGCGTGGCCTCCACCTCGGTGGTGTGGTCGGCCGTGATCTCCACGCTGCGCACGAAGGGCTCGAAGTTGTCGGCCACGACGCGGAGCTTGTGGCTCCCCGCCGCGATGTACTTGGTGACCGGCGCGGTGCCGACGAGGGCGCCGTCGATCCACACCTCGGCGCCGCTGGCGTTGGCGCGCACCTTGAGCACGCCGGTGGTATCGACCGCGTGGGCCAGCGCGCACCACAGCGACAGGAAGAAGGCCAGGAACGACATCGCGGCGGAAAGTAGCACGGGCGCGCGGGGGTGGCGGACTCTCGCCCTGGGCGCATTTCCCCAGGGTCGGTCAACTGGTGTAGTCTCTGCCCGAACCCGGTCGCCCATGCACTTCGTCGTCGTCGGAAACAGCATCGCCGGCATCGAGGCGGCGATCGCCCTGCGCAATCGCGACGCCCACGCGAGGATCACCGTCGTCTCCTACGAGCACGACCATCCCTTCGCGCGCGTGTCGTTGATGTACATCTTCTGCGGGCAGTTGCGCCTCGAGGACACCGAGTTCTACGATCGCGACCTCTACGCGCGCATGCGCTTCGACCGCGTGCGCGACCTCGTCGTGGGCGTGGATCCCGCGGCCAAGACGCTCTCGCTGAAGTCGGGGGCCACACTAGGCTACGACCGGCTCCTGCTCGCGGTGGGCAGCACCGCGCGACGTTTGCCCTGGGCGGGCGCCTACGACGCGCCGGGCGGCGTACACCACTTCGTGACCCTCCCCGACCTCGAGGGTGTCAACGCCGTCGCCAAGCCGGGGATGAGCTGCGCGGTGGTGGGCGGCGGGCTCATCGGAGTGGAGTCGGCCGAGGTGCTGCATCTACGGGGCTTGAAGGTTCACTTTCTCGTGCGCGAGCCCTGGTACTTCCCGGTGGCGCTCGACAAGGCCGAGGCCGAGGTGGTGGCCGAGCACATCCGCCACCACGGGCTCGACTGCCGCACCGGCACGCCGGTGGACGGTTTCGAGCGTCGCGACGGCAAGATCGTGCTGAGGCTGCCGGGCGAGGAGCTGCCTGTCGACTTCGTGGTGGGGGCCATCGGCGTGGTGCCCAACACCGGCTTCCTGGTCGACAGCGGCATCGCGCTCGCGCCCGGCGGCGCGATCGAGACCCGCGACAACCTCGAGTCCACCAGCGCGCCCGGCGTGTTCGCCGCCGGCGACTGTGCCCAGGTGACGTGGCCCGACGGATCTCGCCGCCCCGAGCAGATCTGGTACACCTCTCGCGACCAGGGACGCGCCGCCGCCCGCGCCATGCTCGGCGACGACGTGAAGTACCGGCGGGGCACCTGGTACAACTCGGCGAAGTTCTTCGACATCGAGTACACCACCGCCGGCTTCATTCCCTTCGCCGCCAAGCCCCACAAGCACCAGGGGGTGGGCGCGCCGGGCGAGGAGGGGCACTGGCAAACCTGGTACCAGCAGCTCCCGGGCAAGGCGGTCACCCAGCGCATCGTGGTGAAGGATGGCCGCGTGGTGGGCTTCAACGGCCTCGGCACCCGCTGGGATCACCAGGTGTTCATGCGCTGGATCCACGAGCGGCGCTCGCTCGACTACGTGCTCGCCCACATGAACGAGGCTCGTTTCGACGAGGAGTTCATGGAGCCGTTCCGCGTGTTGCCCACCGCCACCCTCGTGGACGGAGCCTAGAACATGCAAGCCGGCCTGCTCGATACCCACCACAACGCCGTGTCGACCCGTCGCAGCCCGGCCTGGGTGGTCACTGGACTCCTGGTGGCCTTCTACCTGCTTCTCTACTTCGGGAAGGAGGACTACAACGCCACCGACGCCGCCGTTCGCTACGCGCGCGACCCGCTCAACCTGATGCTGGTGAAGCTCGGCTGGAAGCTCAACGACAACGGCAGCCTCTGGGTGTTCAACAAGTGGTACCTCTACGCCGGGCTCTACACGCTGGGCATGGCGGTGGGCGGCTACTTCATGCTGCGAAAGCATGGAAACTCGACGTACCACCGCTACCGCACCTACAGCCTCGTGGCGGTACAGGCGGTGCTCGGCCTCATGCTGCCGCTGGTGCTCGACTTCCTCGGGCGGCCCGCCTGGTACTTCAGCTACTTCTTCCCGCTGAAGTACGACCTGTTCTTCCCCTACAACATGGACCACATGCAGCCCACGGTGATGGCGTGGTTCATCGTGATGACCTTCGTCGGCCTGCCCCTGCTCGTGTATTTCAAGGGCAAGCGCGTGTATTGCTCCTGGATCTGCGGCTGCGGCGGGCTGGCCGAGACCTTCGGCGATCCCTGGCGCCACCTGTCCAGCAAGTCGCCCCGCGCCTGGCGCATCGAGCAAGTGAGCATTCACAGCGTGTTGTTCGCGGCCTTCGCGATGCTGGGCCTGGTGATCGGCGACGGGCTGGCGCCCGAGGGGCACGCCATCCACAACTTCGCCAACAGCTACAAGGGCATGTACTCCCTCGCCATCGGCTCGATCTTCTCCGGGGTGCTGGGGACGGGCTTGTACCCGGTGGGCGGCACGCGCGTGTGGTGTCGTTTCGGTTGCCCGATGGCGGCGATGCTCGGCCTCGTCCAGAAGTTCGGCCGCTTCCGCATCGCGGTGAAGAAGGACATGTGCATCAGCTGCGGCAACTGCTCCACCTACTGCGAGATGGGGATCGACGTGCGTAGTTACGCGATGCGCAACCAGGACATCAAGCGCGCTTCCTGCGTGGGCTGTGGCATGTGTGCCCACGTGTGCCCGCGCGGGGTCTTGCAGCTGGTGGCCAAGCGCGACGCGGGGCCGGGGCAGCACACGCAGGAGTGGACGGTCGATCTCTAGGCCGCGGGCGCCCCGGTCCCCTACCTGGCGGCGCCCGCGCTCCCCCCGCCGGGGCGCGTGCGCACTCGCGTGGTGAGCGCCGCGTTGATCGCCCGCCGCTCGGGGATGGAGAGCTGCGTCCAGGAGAGCACCGCGCGGACCGGGGTGTTCCGGTGGACCACCAGCTCGGTGAGCGTGGCGCGCCCGAGCGCGATCGCCTCGCCCGCGACGAGGAGTTGCGCGTGGCCGAAGTGATCGTGTGGCTGCAGGTCGACGTCGGCGGGGTCGAGGGCGATGTCGAGGGCGAGCGCGCTCGCGCGGAGCACCGTGCGCTCGCGGGAGGCCCGGCCCGGCTGGCCGAGGCGCACGCAGGCATCCGGGAGCGTCTGCATCGTCGAGCCCGCTGGGGCGTCGTCGGGGCGGTTCAGCATCCTGAGGTAGCGTTCAAGTCGCGACAGTTCGATGTCTGACATCCCGGCGAGCTGGACGCCGGCCACCCGCCGAACCGAGTCGTCGCCGGCCGCGATCTTCCGGACGTGCCGCACCACGCCCTTGCCGAAGAGGGGCGGTCCCACGGGCATGCGGATGCGGAGTGGGTCGAGGACGGAGCCGTGCTGCACGTCGTCGTCGTCGCTCTCCAACACCACCGCCACACCGTCGCGACAACCATCCAGCAGGCGGCGGCGCCGCGCCGTGGTGCCGATACCGAACAGGATGTCGACCGGGTCGCGGAATGGGCGTCGCCGGTGCGCGCGTCGCCTCGCCGGCGAGAGCGTGGTGGGGACCTCCAGGCACAGGTGCAAGGCACCGGCTTGCAGCACCCGGGACGAGAAGGAGAGCACGGTGTCGGCGTCGAGAATGTGGACCGTCACCCGGGGCTCGGGGCCGAGCGCCAGGGAATCCATCGGCGCGTCGAGCTCCACCGTCACCTCGGCCCGGCTGCCGCTGACGAGGCAGCCGGCCAGCGGCTCGGCGCGGTCGTCGAGCACCAGCTCCACCGCCGCGCGGGCGGCGATCCAGGGGCCCAGGCTGTCGGCGGCGCTGCCGTCATCGAGGCGCATGGTCGCCAGATCGGAACGGGAGGGCCCCGGCGCGAGGGTCCACGAATAATCCAAAAAATCATAGGGGCAGGGGTTCGGAGACCCCCGCCTGCGCTGCGCGCCGTACCGAGGTGTAGGAAAAGCTCATGCCCCCTGCGCCGCACCGTCCCGTCCCCGTCCCCCGTGGCGGCTCGTTCGACGACCCGGCCGCGTTCGACGTCGTGATTCACGAGAACAGCGTGCTGGGCCAGGTGATCGATGGGCGCTACCGGGTCACCGGCCTGATCGCGAAGGGAGGCATGGCGAGGGTGTTCCGCGCCGAGCAACTGGCGATGCGGCGTCGCGTGGCAATCAAGGTCGTGGACGCCAGCGGCGACCGCGACGTGGACCGGGAATTCCGCGGGCGCTTCCTGCGCGAGGTCGACGCGTGCAGCCGCCTTTCGCACCCCAACACCGTGCGGGTGTACGACCACGGCACCTGGGAGCGCGACAAGCTCTACCTGGTGATGGAGTACATCCCGGGCCGGACCTTGCACGAGGCGCTGCGCGCCGGGCCGATGCCGGGGGCACGCCTGCTCGGCATCGCGCGGCAGGTGGCGATGGCCCTGCGCGAGGCCCACGCTCACGGGCTGGTGCATCGCGACATCAAGCCGGCCAACTTGATGCTCGTCGACGAGGGCGACGGGAGCGACTTCGTGAAGGTGCTCGACTTCGGGCTGGTCAAGAACGTCGAGCTCGACGACGGGCTGACCGGCATCGAGGGCGTGGCCGGGTCGCCGTCGTACATGTCGCCGGAGCAGATCCGCGGCGAGGCGCTCGACCAGCGCAGCGACATCTACAGCCTGGGCATCGTGCTCTACCACTGCGCCCGGAGGCAGCCGCCCTTCACCTGGAACAACGCGGTGGGCGTGCTCTGGGGCCACCTCAACGAGCCGGTACCGCCGTTGTCGCCGGCGCTCCCGGCGCTGGTCGACTACCCCGGCCTCGACGCGGTGATCGAGCGTTGCCTTGCCAAGTCGCCGGCCGACCGCTTCCAGACGATGGACGAGCTGCTCCGGGCGCTGCGCGAGGTGGAGCGGGTCGACGACATCGCCGCCCTGTCGCCCGCCGACATCGACACCCTCGAGATCCCGATCGAGGAGGTCACGCGGCCCCTGCCGGTGCGCCGCCCGGCGCGTCGTGCCACCCTCCCCGGGTGGGTGTTGCCGGTGGCACTGACCGCCTCGCTCGGCGCCCTGGCGAGCGGGGTGGCGGTGCTCGGTTTCCTCATCGGCCTCGGGCTGCGTGCCGGGGCCGAGCTGGCTCAGAGGCCGCTGGGGGATCTCCCGCTGTCGACCAACGTCTTCCGGTAGCTCTCCCGCAACAGTTCCCCCCAGTCGTAGCTGGGCTTGAGTTGTTTGTTGATCGAGTAGATGCCACCCAGCGCGCGGTGCAGGAACACCAGCTCCCGCGGGGCGCGCAGGGTTGGGTTGACCATCACCCGCGGCATGGCGCGGGTGATCTGCTCGTGGGCGTCGTCCTCGGGGCCACCCACGGTGTAGTCGCCGCCGCGGAAGGGCACCCCGATGGCACGACAGAGCGTCCACAGGGCGTCTTCGGCGTCGGCGTCGCGCCGGACGAGCGCGCCCATGCCGAGCGCGTGCTCCATGACGCGCTCCTTCTCGCCCATCTTGGTGTACCAGGCGCAGCCGCCGTAGTGGGCTACCCACTCGAGGTCGAAGTACCGGACGCAGCCGAAGTCGATGAGGCCGAGCCGCCCGTCGGGCATGAACAGGTAGTTCCCCGGGTGGGGATCGGCGTGGCAGGCGCGGTGCCAATAGAACAAGTGGAAGAAGGTACGCGCGAGGCGGACCCCTGCCGCCTGCCGTGCCGCCGCCGTGGAGGTGGCGATGAATTGCGACAGAGGGCGACCGGAGAGCCGCTCCAGGGTGAGCACCCGGCCGGTACACCAGCCCTCGTGGACCCGGGGGACGATCACGCCCTCCTCGCCCGCCAGCAGGCGACGGAAGGCGATGGTGTTCTCCGCCTCCTTCCGGTAGTCGATCTCCTCGGCAAGCCGAGTGTCGATCTCCTCGAACCAGGCGTCGATCTCTTCCCTTGGGCGCCGCAGGAAGCGCCCGCCCACCAGCATCGCCTTGAGCGCCGCGAGGTCGCTGTGGATGGCCTCCTCCACGCCCGCGTGGAGCACCTTGACCACCACCTCCTGCCCGTCCTTGAGCTGGGCGGCGTGCACCTGGCCGAGGGAGGCGGTGCCGAGCGGCTCGGGGTCGAGGCGGGCGAAGAGGCTCTCGGTGGCGCCCCCGAGCTCGGCCTCGATGCGCGACTTCACCTGCTCGAAGGGAACAGGCACCGCCTTGTCGTGCAGGCGCCCCAGCACGGCGCGGGCGTCGGCGGGCAGGTCGAGGCTGTCGGCCACCTGCGCCACCGCCTGCCCCACCTTCATCGCCGCGCCCTTGAGCGCGCCCAGGTTGTCGACGATGCGCTCGGCGTTCTCGAGGTGCAACTTGCGCATCGAGGACTTGCGCGACTCCTCGCCCTGGAACAGGCCCGCCACCTGCTGGCCGAGGTAGCTGCCGCTCACCCGGGTGGTGAGGGTGCCGAGTCTGGCGATGCGGCCGAGCTTGCTCATGGGCCGCCGCGCCTAACCTCACTCCACGGTGCAGATGCCCGGATCGTCGTAGCCGTCGCCGCTGCCGCCGTAGTTACAGGCGTCGCCGCCGAGATCGCACACCGTGAACGACAGCTCGTAGTCGGCCGAGGCGCGCACCGCGTAGTCGTAGGTGCCCGCGGCCGCCGGGGCGAGGAAGTTGCCCATGTACTCGTCGTTGGCGAGGTCGCCCTGGCTCAGGCCGTCGGTATCCACGTTGTAGTCCATGGGGTACCAGGCCCAGGAGGCGTCGGTCTCCGGGTCGGTGCCGGCCTTGCCCACGCCCACGTACATCGTCACCCCCTCGCCCTGGCCCTCGCCCTGGGTCACGCCGTACTGGTAGATCCACGCGTAGATCGGCTCTGACTCGGTCCCAGCGGCTGCGGTGGTGCTGCACGGCCACTGCACGTGGCAGTAGTCCACGTCGATCTCGATGTCGGCGGGCGATACCTCGATGCTGCCGTAGGTGCCGCTGGAGGTGGTGCAGGTGGTCCACTCGCCGTAGTCCACGCGGAAGCGGAAGCTGAACTCGCTCTGGCCCACGTCTTCCATGTAGAAGCTGTCGGTGTACACGTCGGCGTCGCCGTCGGAACTTGTGTAGTACACGGTTTCCCAGGTCCAGGTGTCGGGGTCGGTCCCCGCGTCGCCGTGGCCCACCTGGCCGTCGATGCCGGGGCCCTCGCCGTCGCCGTCGGTGCGGCCCTTCACCGTCACCGACGCGCTCAGGTCCTCGGTGTAGTCGTAGGCCTCCATGGCGAGCGAGGTGGGCTCCAGGAGCACGCAGCCGTCGATGACGGCGGGCGGGTCGCCGGTGTCTTCCGGGGCGGTGTCGACCACGGCGGGGAGGTAGGTGAAGGCGGCGGTGGCCTGCCCGGCCGCGTCGTCGACGGTCAACTTCACGTCGCCGGTGCCCGGCGGCGTGACGCACAGGATCTCGGTGGACGACAAGAACGTGGTGCTGGCGCAGCTCGTGCCGCCCACGGCGACGCTCGACCCGGTGGTGAAGGACTTGCCGGTCACGCGGACGAGCGTGCCGCCGGCCTCGGGGCCCTCGGCCGGGTCGAGGTTGTCGATGGCGAGGCCCTGGTCGACGAGCTCGCCGCTGTCGACGGGCGGGTTGACGATGTCGCCGCCGCAGGCAGCAAGGGCGAACAGGAGCACGCGCATGGGGGCGAGCATAGCCGGAGGGCGCGGCGGGGGCGCGGGGCGCCCCCCGCGGTCGTTTCGACTCGGGGACACCGGTGCCGAGCCGGGGGCGCCGACGACCTGGACGCCACCTGCAACCTCGACGGCGTGGCCTCCTTCACCTGCGACGTGACCACCGCCGCCTGCGAGTGACGGCGGTGCGACCTGCGGCCCACCCGCCCTCGGCGGCATACTTGGCGCCGTGCTCACCTTCCTCCTCCTCGGCTGCCCCCCGCCCGGCGACACCGGCGCCACGCCCGCGCCGAGCTTGCCCGAGGGCATCACCGCCACCTTCACCTGCGACGGCGCCGCGCTGGACTACAGCGAGAGCGCGCCCGCTCACGTCGAGGCCACCGAGCTGTGGGGCCTCTCCGAGGTGCGGGGCGTGGTGTACATCGCTCCCGACCTCGACGGCGACGGCTACGCCGACCTGATCGCGAGCGAGAGCCCCACCGACGCCCGCGACGACGTGGACGAGGGCATCTACTACCACCGGGTGATGATGAACCGCGAGCAAGACGGCCGCCGCGTGTTCGTCGATGCCACCGTGGAGAGCGGGCTCATCACCAACCGCGAGGGCGGCGTCGGCACCGCGCACGACTGGTACATCGCCGGCGACGTCGACAACGACGGCGACCTCGACATCTACGCCGGCCGCTACCAGGACGAGTCGGAGGCCGACACCACCGGCGACCGCAACGCGCTCTACCTCAACGACGGCACCGGCCACTTCACCATGGCCACGGCGAGCGGCCTCGAGATGGAAGACGCCTACCCCTCGGCCGGCGGCTCCTTCGCCGACGTGGACGGCGACGGCCACGCCGACCTGTGGCTGGTGGGCTGGTACAAGGACTACGGCGGCAGCTACGACAGCGCCCAGCCCCAACTCTACATGGGCAACGGCGACGGCACCTTCACCAATGTCACCGAAGACAGCGGCCTGGAACTCAAGTCCTCGGCGCAGACCGGAAACTACCTCGAGCGGGGGCGGCGCCGCCCCGGCTTTGGCGCCACCGCGTGCGACGTGACCGGCGACGGGCTCGCCGAGCTGATCCAGAGCAGCTACGGTCGCGCCTGGAACCTGATCTGGACGCACGACGGCAACGACTGGGTGGAGTACGGCGAGGCGGCTGGCGTCGACATGGACGACAATCGCGACTACACCGACAACCTCTGGTACGCCTGCTACTGCGACACCCATAGCTGCGACCCCGCGCCGACTGCCAGTTGCGGGGGCGCCTTTCCCGACTACTACTGGACGCCCGGCTTCGACGACCAGGACGCCCGCCTCGGCGGCAACACCTTCACCACCATGTGTGGCGACATCGACAACGACGGCGATCTCGACCTGATGCACACCGAGATCGCGCACATGTGGGCGGGCCAGTCGAGCGACCCGTCGGAGCTGCTCGTCAACGACGGCACCGGGATGTTCACCCGCCTCGACCGCGCAGTCAGCGGCATCGCCCGCGATCGTCCCACCCGTCGCGACTGGAACGAGGGCGATCTCTACGGCGCCTTCTGGGACTACGACAACGACGGGTGGAAAGACGTGCTCATCGTCACCACCGACTACGAGGACACCCAGCTCTACGCCTTTCGCAACCTGAGCGACAACCAGTTCGAGGACGTGTCCACCGCCGCGGGCCTCGACCAGGCGTGGCCCAACGGGGCGGCCATCGCCGACTTCGACCGCGACGGCGACCTCGATCTCGTCACCGGCAGCAGCAACGCGCGCAGCGGCTCGCCCTGGGATGCACACTACGCGCACTTCCACGAGAACCGCCTCGGGGGCAGTTCCCTCCGCATCGAGGGCGCCGCCATCGGCACCCGCGTGGAGGTCGACGCCGCCGGAATCACCCAGGCCTTCGAGGTGTCGGGCGGCTATGGCCACTGGGGCATGTTCCACGACCAGGCCGTGCACGTGGGTCTCGACGGCGAGTGCGCCGTCGACGCGCTTCGATTCACCCCCGCTGGGGGAGAAACCACCACCGTCGGCCCGCTCTCGGGCTCCTGAGGAAGAATGCTGCTACTCGTCGCGCTGGCACAGGCCGGCACCCTCGCCATCGGGCCCGGTACCATCGTGGTGGTGGCCGACATCAAGTCGAGCGACCCCAACGCCGCCACGCGCACGCTGGTGGGCGAGGTGTGCCAGGTGGGCACGGAGGGCCTGGCCTCCACCGGCGACGGCTGGTGGGCGGGCGGCCTCGACTGCGCCAATGGTAGCGCGTACAGCTTCAAGGCGGTGAGCGTGGCGGTGGTGGGCGACGCGGCGCTGCCCCGCTCGGTGTCGGCCAGCGCCGTCGCCGCCGAGCTCGGGAGCAGCATCAAGTTCCCCGCGGGGAGTGCCAGCGTGGCCACCCCGCCGGCCGCGCTGCCCATGCTTACGTTGGGACCCTCCACACCGGCGGGCGCCATCGACCGCGCGCTCGTGGTGGGCGAGCCGGTGACGATCCTCGCCATCCACCCCGAAGACGCCTTCTACAACGACCGCGACGCGATCGTCGGCAAGACCTGCTACCCCACCGACGCGATGACCCTCTACGACGGCGGCTGGCACGGCGGCCCCCTCGCGTGCTGGGACGGCGCGACCTACTACTTCTACAAGGCGGCGATGGGTGCGGATCCCTCGCACGCGCCGGTCGACCCGGCGATGCTCGGCGGCGGCGGGCTCGACGTGATCCAGCACGGCACCCGCGTGAAGATCCTCGACGTCTCGCCCGAGGATGCCTTCTACGACGACCGCAAGAAGCTCATCGGCAAGCTGTGCCAGGTCGATGGTGATCTCCACCAGCAAGACATGGCCGACATCTGGTACGGTGGCGGGGTGCTCTGCAAGAAAGACAGCTACTACTTCTACAAGGTGTCGGTGGAGGTGAAGCCGTGATCGCCTTCTTGCTGGCGTGTGTCAAGCCACCGGACCCGGTGCCCGCCGAGGCCGCGGCCGCGACCGGGGCGAAGGTGGCCACCTCGGTGGCGGTGGTGCTGGTCGGCGACGCCGGCAAGGGCAACCAGGGACAGCGCGACGTGGCCGTGGCCGTGCGCGACTGGTGCGCGTCGCGCCCCTGCGACTTCGTGGCCTACCTCGGCGACAACCTGTACCCCGATGGCGCCAAGTCGGCCGACGACCCCATCTTCGTGGAGAAGTTCGAACAGCCCTGGGCCGACGTGAACCTCCCCTTCTACGTGGCCCTCGGCAACCACGATCACTACGGCGATCCCGACGCCGAGCTGGCCTATGCCAAGACCTCGACGAAGTGGATCCAGCCCGCGCGCTACTTCAACTTCAGCAAGGGACCGGCGGAGTTCTTCGTGATCGACACCGGCAAGGGTGAAGACGGCGAGGTGCCCGAGGAGCAGCGCGCCTGGCTCGCCGCCGGCCTCGCCGCGTCGACCGCCTCCTGGCGCGTGGTGTACGGCCACCACCCCATCCACAGCGGCGGCTTGCACGGCGACGGCAAGGTGATGATCGACACGGTGGAACCGGTGCTACAGGCGGGAAAGGCGGACTTCTACTTCTGCGGGCACGACCACGACCTGGAGCTGATCGACGACGGGTCTGCCCCGGTGGAGATCGTCTCGGGCGGCGGCGCCTCGCTGCGCGAGGTGAAGGGACCGGGCCCCGGCTCGCGTTACCTCGCGTCGACCCTCGGCTTCGGCTACCTGACCCTCGACGCGAACAACGCGGCGCTGGCGATGGTGGAGGTGAGCAACGCCGGGGCCAAGGTGGGCTACGAGGCGAGCTGGGCGAGGTAGCTCAGAAGCCCGTCGCCCCGTCGCCATCCACGGCGCCGCCATGCTCGTCGCTGGTGCCGTTCCACTCGATGCCGAAGCTCGAGTCGTCGGCCGGGGTGCGCGTGTCGCCCTCGGTCCAGAGGTAGGTGTCGGCGTCGCCGCCGCCGTCGATGAAGATGCCGATGCTGTCGTCGGCGGTGCGGCTCTCGCACTCGCCGGAGTGGTTGCCGAGTCCGGTCGAGTAGGTGGAGCGGGCGTCGTAGGTGTCGCGACCGTCCTTGTCGACGAGGATGCCCACGCCCTGGCAGTTGCTCGCCCCGGCGGCGAGGCCGCCGTAGCCGTACACGTCGTCGCCGCCCTCGTCGACGAGCAGGCCCAGCGAGTAGTCGTGCCCGGCGCCGGTCTGCATGTAGTAGCTGTCGTAGCCCTGGTTGTACTGGTCGTTGCCACCCTGCTCGAGGAAGAGCCCGGTGGCGAAGTGCGCCGCGCCGCCCTGCACGTAGTAGAGCGCGTCGTAGCTGTCGTCGCCGGCGCCGTCGGCGAGGAGCCCCGTGCCTTCCCAGTAGCCGGTGCCCTGGCCGAACACGCCCACGCTGTACTGGTCGTTGCCCGCGCTGTCACGAAGCACGCCGAGGCCGCCGGCAAACCACTGGCTGTAGGCGTCGCCGCGGAGGCCGAAGCCGGCGCCCTGCGAGAAGGAGCTATTGCCCTCGCCCCCCGGCAACTGGGGCGAGGCGTAGAGCGTGACACCCCCGAAGCTGTTGCCCGGGTCGGACCAGTACACGTCGTCGCCCTCGCTGTCGACCGCCACGCCCACGCTCCCGGCGTAGCCGAAGCCCTGGCTGAAGGCCCAGGCCGTGTGCTGGTCGTTGCCGCCACCGTCGAGGAAGAGACCGTAGCCAAACACCGCCGCGCCCTGCACGCCGGCCTCGCCGAGGTAGCCGTCGTCGCCGCCATCGTCGTGGAGCACGCCCACGCCCAGCGAGCCGAAGCCCTGGCCGCCGCGCAGCGTGCGGTAGCTGTCGGCCCCGGCGCCCCAGTCGTAGAGCTGGCCCACGCCGAGGCGACCGGCGCCCTGTCGCGCCGTGCTCGAGGCGGAGATGTAGTAGCCGCCCGAGTTCTGTCGCCCGTCCTCGTCGCTGGGCAACACGCCGTCGACGTCGTGACTGTCGGCCACCTCGGCGTAGCCGTAGCTGTCGTTGCCCCCGAGGTCGACGGTCACCGCCACCGGGTGGTCGTCGTTCATGTTGGCGCCCGCGCCGTCGACGTAGGTGTCGTCGCCGCCGAGCTCCAGGTGGAACAGCAGGGCGGTTTCTGACAGCTCGTGGGTGTCACTCGTCGACGGGCTCACGAGGATGGTGCCCGCGGCGGTGGCGAAGCTCCAGCTGGTGTCGCTGCCGGCGAAGCGGGACAGGTCCGCGTTCTCGATGGCGAAGGCCAGCCGTCGCGAGGGGTCGAGCAGCGTGCGCGGCCCGGTGGTGGTGAACCAGGTCTCGAACGCGGTCACTTCCTCGGCGTCGGCGATGCTGGGCACGTAGGTGCTGCCCGAGAGCACCAGGCCCGGCCCCCCGGCGTAGAGCACGCGCGCCTTGCCCGCGCCCAGCGCCTCGGCCTCGGCCACCATCAGCGCCCGGGCGTCGAGCGCCTCGCCGAGCGCGAGCACCACCGGCACCAGCGCCTCGGCGAGGTCGGAGGGCAGGTTGTCCCCTGCCGAGGGGTCGTCGCCGCCGCCGGCGGCATCGACGAGGGCCTCCAGGGCCTCTGCCAGGGTGGTGTCGCCCGGGTCGATGGGGTCGGCCTCGGAGGCCACCCCGGCCTGCGCCATCATCGCCGCCAGTGCGCTCGCCACGGGGTGGGCGCTCTTGCCGGCGTGGTCGAGGTCGGCGGCCACCTGGCGCGAGTAGCAGGCGGCGAACTCGGGCGCGTGGTGTACGGCCTCGAAGAAGGGCATCTGGAAGGCGCCGCCCACGTAGGGCTCCCACTTGTCCCAGGTGCGCTCGGTGAAACCCACGTCGGCCCGGTCGATCTCCGCGTCGGCCAGCGCGGCGTCGTAGAGCGGGGCGTCGTCGCCCTCGTTGCAGTCGAGGGGATCGGCCGGGGCGTCCCACTGCGGTGGCGTGGACTCGGGCTCGCCGGAGTCAGCGGGCTCGGCGCCGCTGTCGGCGGGCGGGGTGCAGGCGAGGAGCAAGAGCCACATGCGGGCCTCCTCGGCGCCAAGTAGCGCGCTTCAGCGCCCGGCGATGTGGATGTCGCCCGCGCGCAGCGTGACGTCGATCCGGTTCGGCGCCTCCGCGTCGTGCGCCACCCCGTCGAGGGTGACGCTGCCCACCCCGGCGCGGAAGGCGAGGTCGTAGTCGCCCGCGGGGAGCACGATCTCCACCGACCCGTGGTCGAGGTCAACGTGTACGTCGCTGGGCTCGGCGAGATCGATGTTCACTGCGCCCTCGCCGAGTGTCACGTCGAGCGGTGTCCCGGCCGGCACCTCGATGTCGAGGCTGCCCCCGCAGGCGCGACACTCGGCGCCCACCAGCAACACGGCGTCGAGCACGCCCACGTGGGGGATGGTCCCCAGCGACGCTCCTTCCCAGAGCACCGAGGCGCCATCGGTCTCGGTGGTCAGCACGTGTACCTCGCCATTGCCGAAGGTGGCCACCACCGCGTCCGGGCTCTCGTCGAAGGTCCACTCGCGGGTGCCGGCCGCGCAGGCGAGGAGGAGGAGAATCATGATCGCTCCGTGTCGCCGTACCGACACCGGGGGCGGGCAAGGGCGCTACACCGACTGGAAGCCCAGCTTCCGGCGCCACACCAGCCCCGCGCAGAACGCGGCAGAGAGCGCGGCGCTACCAAACAGGAGCACGAACACCGCAGTGAGGTCGCCGTTGGCGCTGTCGTACAGCTTGCCGATGACCAGCTCCTGCACGATGGGGCCGAGAGAGCCGAAGCCGGAGATGATCCCGGCGGCGAGCACCGCACCCTTACGACTGCCGATGTCCATCGCCCCGGCCCCGGTGAGCAGCGCATCGGGGCCGTAGAGCGAGAAGCCCACCACCCCGAGCAGGATGGCGAAAACCACCACGCTGGTGGAGCCGAGCACCATGAGCGCGCCGCAGGCGGCGGTCATGAGCAGCATCATCAGCAGGGCCACGTCGGCGCGTCGCGACTTGAAGTAGCGATCAGAGATCCATCCCGTCACCCACACGCCGGGGATGCCCATGATGTCGAAGGCGGTGGAGTAGTAGCCGGCCGCTTCCTTGTCGAGCCCGTAGTTCAGGTCGAGAAAGTACGGGACCCACGACCAGATCGCGTAGCGAATGAGCTTGGCGAAGAAGTAGAAGCCCGCCACCAGGAAGATGTTGGTCCACGCGGTGCGCGACAGCCCAAGCCAGCCGTCGTTCGCGGTGCCGCTCGCCTCCTTCGACTCGTCCTCCGCGGTCACCGGGTCGTCCACCGGCGCGAGCCCCACGTCTTCCGGCTTGTTGCGTTGCAGGAAGTAGAATTGCACCCAGATCGCGGCGAGGAAGGCGGCGCCGGCGTAGAAGGTGGCCCGCCAGGCGCCGAGGCCGAGCACCCACGACAGCACCCACGTCGAGGCGAGCGAGCCCACGGTGAAGTTGGTGGCCCACGCCCCCATCACCTTGCCGCGCTCGTGCTGGTGAAACCACGCCGCCATCGTGCCCACGTTGCCCGACCAGCCGGTGGCCTGCGCGAGGCCGTTGACCGCCACCAGCCCGGCGAGCACGTAGGCGTCGAGGGTGATCCCCATCATCAAGGTCACGACGATGGAGAGCCCCATCCCCAGGAGCACGTTGACCCGCGGCCCGAACCTGGTGCCCATCCCCCCCGCGAGGAACTGCCCGATGGCGTAGGCGATCAGGTACGCCGCGCCGATCTGTCCCAGCGTCGTGGCGTCGAACCCCGCTTCCTTGCCGATGCTCGACTTCGCCACGCTCCAGGGCTTGCGACAGAAGTAGAAGCCCACGTAGCTGAGCCACGTCGCGACAAACACCTTCGTGCGCCAGTCACGATGCGCGGCGGAGAGGGGAGTGGACATCGGGGGAGCTTAGCGCGGGGCCAGTCCCTTCTGGGCGGCCGCCGCTCCGCGGCGCCGGGCTCTCGCTGCGTGCCTGCGGCACTCCGCTCCATCCCTGCCGCGCAGCCGGTTAGAACCGGGCGCCCCCGCATGAAACTCTCCGCCACCATCCGCGGCTCCACCTTCGGCTTCGGCAGCGTGAAGGAGGTGCTCGCGCGGGCAAACCCGCCGAAGTCGGGCGACGACCTCGCCGGGGTGAGCGCGCGCAGCCCGGTGGAGCGCGTGGCCGCCCGCGCGGTGCTGAGCCAACTCACGATGGCCGAGCTGCGCGCCCACCCGGTGATCCCCTACGAGATCGACGAGATCACCCGGCTGGTGGAAGACAACCTCGACGAGTCGGCCTACAACGCGGTGAAACACCTCTCGGTGGGGCAGTTTCGCGAGTGGCTGCTCGACAGCAAGACAACGGGCGCCACCATCCGCAGCGTGGCGCCGGGCCTCACGCCGGAGATGGCGGCGGCCACCGCCAAGCTGATGTCCAACATGGACCTGCTGGTGGCGGGCCAGAAGTGCGAGGTGGTGGTTCGCTGCAACACGACACTCGGCTTGCCCGGGCGCTTTTCCTCCCGCCTGCAACCGAACCACCCCACCGACGACGTGCTCGGCATCCTCTACAGCACCCGCGAGGGCCTCAGCTACGGCTGCGGCGACGCGGTGATCGGCGTGAACCCGGCCACCGACACCCCGGAGAGCACCGCCGAGATCCTCCGCGAGCTGCACGCGCTCAACACCCGCAACGGGGTGCCCACGCAGAACTGCGTGCTCTCCCACGTCACCGTGCAGATGAAGGCCCTCGACCTCGATTGTCCCATGGACCTGATGTTCCAGTCCTTCGCGGGATCGGAGTCCGGCAACAAGGCATTCGGCATCAGCGTGCGGCTCATGGACGAGGCCCACGACAAGATGCAACGCCTGCGCTCGTCGAAGGGCCCCAACTTCATGTACTTCGAGACGGGGCAAGGCAACGCCCTGTCGAGCGACGCGCACCACGGCGCCGATCAAGTCACGCTCGAAGCCCGTTGCTACGGCTTTGCCCGGCGTTACAAGCCCTTCCTCGTCAACACGGTGGTGGGCTTCATCGGCCCCGAGTACCTCGAGAACGGCCCGCAGATCACCCGCGCTGCGTTGGAAGATCACTTCATGGGCAAGCTGCTCGGCATCCCGATGGGTTGCGACGCCTGCTTCACCTACCACGCGGCGATGTCGCAAGACGAGCTGGAGTCGCTCAAAGTGCTGCTCGGCGCGGCCGGTTGTACCTACCTGATGTCGCTCCCGGTGGGCGACGACATCATGCTCAACTACCAGTCGTCGAGCTTCCACGACATCCCGAGCGTCCGTGGCCTTCTCGACAAGCGGCCCACCCCGGAGTTCGACGCCTGGCTCCACGCCCGGGAGATCATGGTCGGCAGCAAGCCCGGTCCCCGCTTCGGCGACGTGACGGTGCTGCGATGAACGAGCTGTCCCGCACTCGCGATCTGGTCGCGCAGCTTCGCCGCCAGCTCGGCGAGAACGACCCGCTCCCGCCTCGCCCGCGCCCGCAGGAGATCCCATTCCCGCCGGTGCGCGTGTTCCCCACGCCGGCCCGGCGATCCGCCTTCGCCGAGCAAGCCGCCGCGCACACCACCGCGCTGGTGGGCATCGGCCACGTGGGCACCCGCTACGCCACAGACGTGGTGCTGCAATTCCAGGCCGAGCTCGCGGTGGCCCACGGCGCGGTGGCCGCCGAGCTGCCCGGCGACTGGGCCCAGTCCAAGGGCTACGTGCCGCTCGTCTCCCGGGTTTCTTCGCATCGGGAGTTCTTGCTCCGTCCCGACCTCGGGCGGCGCCTGTCGCCCCAGTCGCTGCAACTCTGGACCGAGCAGTCCAGGAAAGACATCGACGTGCAACCCATCCTCGCCGACGGGCTCTCCGCCGTGGCCTGCATGGGCGCCGGCCCGGAGCTGCTCGAGGCCTTTTCCGCCGAGTGCCAGAAACGCGGATTCACCGTCGGCACCCCGGCCTGCGCCAAGTTCGCCCGGGTGTGGCTGCAAGACGAGATCGGCCAGGTGGCGCGGGCCAGGGTGGCGGTGATCCTCCTCGGCGAGCGCCCCGGCCTCGGCACCGGCGACGGGCTCAGCGCCTACCTGGTCCACGGTCCCCGGGTGGGCAACACCGACGGCAACCGCAACATGATGTCCAACATCCACGCCCGCGGCATCGTGCCGGCCGACGCGGCGAAGCGACTGGCGGTGCTGGTACAACTGATGCTCGAACAACACACGAGCGGCGTGGGCCTCGACCTCGCGCCCCGCGCCGCCGAGCTCGGCGAGGCCGCCCGAGGCGGCTACCGCGCCCCGCAAGCCCGCTCCCGACTGGTGGAGGTCTGATGCCGATTCTCGAGCCACTCCTCCCGAAGATCCTCTCGGTGAAGCGCATCCCCGGGGCCGACCCGGCGCTGCTGCGCGCCTACGGGGCCGACCCCGACCGGCACACCTCGCTGGGGCTGGTGACCGTCGACCAGGACGATCCCACCTACGTGGCCCTCGACGAGTGTACCAAGCACGCCCGCGTCGACGTGGTGTACGCGCGGAGCTTCTACGCCGGGTCGCGACACAGTAGCGGCCCGCTCTCCGGGGAGATCCTCGGCGTGATCGCGAGCGACGATCCCGACGAGATCGAGAGCGGCCTCGCCGCCATCGTCAACACGCTGGAGCACGACGCCTGTTTCTACGCGGCCAACGACGACGGCAGCATCGCGGTTTTCCCCCACGTCATCGCCTCGCTCGGCACGTACTTGTCGGCGATCGCCGGCGTGTCGCCCGGCGAGTCGATGGCCTACCTGGTGGCGCCGCCGATCGAGGCCACCGTGGCCCTCGACTTCGCGCTCAAGGCGGCCGACGTGCGCCTGCTCAAGGCCTTCCCGCCGCCCACCGAAACGAACTTCGCCGCCGCCTACCTCGGTGGCTCGCTGGAGGCCTGCGAGGCGGCGGCGATGGCCTTCGCCGAGGCGGTGGTGGCGGTGGGGCGCGAGCCGAGAGACCGGTAGGCGCTACCAGCCCGGGATGATCCACACCGACCCGGCCTCGCTCGCCGCCGTGTCGTCGCTGGTGGCGCCGATGGCGATGTCTTCCCGGCCGTCGCCGTCGAGGTCGGCCCCGCCGGCGCCGCCGCTGCCGAAGTAACTCTCGCTGCTCGGGCCGTAGATCGTCGCCACCGCGTAGCTGTCGTCCATGGCGCGCGCCCAGCCGGCGCTCTCGGAGTACACCCAGGCCACGCCGTAGTTGCTGCCGGCGCTGTCGTCGCCGTCGCCGCCGAGAACCAGCTCGTCGGCGCCGTCGCCGTCGAGGTCGCTGTCCATCACCAGCATCGAGCCGAGGTCGCCCGCCGTGCCGGTGAGGGCGTGGTCGGCGTCGCCGAGGCTCGCCACCCCGCCCATGCCGGGGTCGATGAACACCCAGGCCGCGCCCTCGTTCTCGTTGTTGAGCCCGAGGTCGAGGGTGCCGCTGCCGTCCACGTCGCCGGGGTGAGCGAGCGCGTCTTCCCCGAGGTTGAGGTCGTCGTCGTCGCCCTGGATCTCGAGGCCGGCCGCGTCGTCGGCCTCGGTGTCCCACGCCATCGAGGCGTTGCCGGCGAACACGAAGATGCCGCCGCCGTCGTCGGCGTCCCCGTCGTAACCGGAAGCGCCGACGATGGCATCGACGTAGCCGTCGCCATCGAGGTCGGCGAGCACCAGATTGCGCCCGAGGTAGTCGTAGTCGTCCATCGCGTACACGCGGTCGGTGGCGTCGGCGAGGTCGAGCTCGGCGCCGCTGAAGGCATCGCCCGAGAAAAAGGACACGCTGCCGCAGTAGCTGTCGTAGCCGTAGCTGTCGTAGTAGCTGCCCACCACCACGTCGGCCTGGCCGTCGCCGTCGACGTCGCCGAGGGCCGACATGCGGGGCATGTCGCTGCTGTAGCTGCTGCCGTCGGTGGCGAAGCGAACGTCGAAGGAAGAAGCGGCGATGTTGCCGCTCAGCCCGCTGCCACCGTAGAAGAGGTAGCTGCGCGCGTAGCTGTAGTAGCTGTAGTAGGTGAAGTCGGCGCCAAACACCAGGTCGCCGGTGCCGTCGCCATCCACGTCGGCCATCGGGCCGTTGAGCCAGCCGGGGTAGTAGTAGTAGCCCGAACCGGCGCTTTCCCCGGTGATGTAGGCGGTATCGTAGTCCGAGACCGGCCCGTTCGCGGCGGCCGCGACCGCGCCGTCGATCACCCAGAGATTGCCGTAGCTCGACACCGGGGCGCCGATCAGCAGGTCGGTGGCGCCGTCGCCGGTGACGTCGCTGCCCATCGCGATGCGCCCGTAGTTGCCGAGGCCCATCGAGGCGGCGGTGCCGTAGAGCACGCCCGAGGCGGCGTCGGAGACCGACACGTTGTCGATGGCGCCGTCGCAGTCGTCGTCGTTGCCGTTGAGCGTTTCCGTGGTGGGGCCGGTGACGGTGGCGTCGGTGTCGTCGCAGTCGCTGTCGACCGCGTAGCCGTCGCCGTCCTGGTCGTTGTCGTTGGCGCCGTCGCAGTTGCTGTCCACGCCGTCGTACCACTCGTCGGCCGCGCCCGGGTTCACGGTGGCGTCGGTGTCGTCGCAGTCGCTGTCGACCGCGTAGCCGTCGCCGTCCTGGTCGTTGTCGTCGGCGCCGTCGCAGTTGCTGTCCACCCCGTCGTACCAGGTCTCCGCGGCGGCAGGGTTGATGGTGGCGTCGGTGTCGTTGCAGTCGGTGGTGTTGTCGTAGCCGTCGGCGTCTTGATCGTAGTCGTCGGCGCCGTCGCAATTGCTGTCGATGCCATCGTACCAGGTCTCGGTGGCGCCGGGGTTCACCGCGGCGTCGGTGTCGTCGCAGTCGCTCGTGTTGTCGTAGCCGTCGGCGTCTTGATCGTAGTCGTTGGCGCCGTCGCAATCGCTGTCGATGCCGTCGTACCAGGCGTCCTCGGCCGACGGGTTGATCGACGGGTCGGCGTCATCGCAGTCCTCGCCGCCGGTGTCCAGCGACCCGTGGCCGTCGCCGTCGGCATCGACCTGCACGCTCGCGGCCACCGGGATCTCCACGTGGCCGCCGGAGTTGGCTTCGTCGACGAGCACGCTCACCGCGTGGTCGCCCCACGTCGTGGGGGTGAGCGTCAGCGTGTGGGTGGACGAGGCCCCCGGCGCGGGCGCGGCGGTGTAGGCGTCGAGCGTGTAGGAAGTCGCCCAGCCGCCCACCACCTGCAAGCTGACCGACACCTCGCCGGCGCCCACGTTGGTGACCGTCACCTGGGCGCTCGCGGAGTCGCCCACGAAGACGAGGCCGAGATCGAGGGTGGCGGGCGACACGGAGATGGCGCCGTCGGCCACGGCACCGGTGTCGCCGGTGTCGCCCGGGTCGTTCCCGGTGGCGCCGGTGTCCTTCTCGTCGACGACGATGGTCTTGTTCTCGCACGCGAACAGCATGAGCAGGGCGAGGCGCAAGGCAGGCTCCGGGTTGTCGCCCGATCACGCCCCGACGAGGCCGGAAGGATCGCCCCGGGCCGCGCGCGTACGAATCTCGCCGGCGGCGTGCTACCTTGCGTGCGTCCCATGCCCAGCCTGCTCGTGTTCCTGCTTGCTTGCACCGGCGAAGAGCCCGCCAAGGCGGAGGTCGATCTTTCCGCCGACCCGGGCTTCCTCGACTTCGGCAGCCTCGACGTGGGCGCGGCGGTGGAAGCCCAGCTCGACCTGGTGAACGCCGGTCTCGAGGAGATCGAGATCACCGCTGCCACCCTCGAATTCGTGGGCGACGTCGAGCCCTTCGCCCTCGTGGCCGATGCCGTGGGCACCCGTCTCGGGCGCACCGCGCGCGCGCCGATCACCCTCGCCTACTCGCCGCCAACCGCCGAGTGCCACGAGGCTTTTCTCACCGTGGAAGCGACGGGCAAGGCGGCCACCGACGCGCTGGTGGTCAACGTGCGCGGCTGCGGCGGGGAGGCCTCGCTGGTGGCCACCCCGGGGAGCATCGACTTCGGCGGGGTGCCGGTGGGCGATACTTCGACCACGCTCCTCGTGGTCGAGGCGGCCAACCCGGTGGCTGGGCACGTGCTTGGCGCCAGCATCGCCGGGAGTCTCGCGTTCTTCGTCGACACCTCTGTGTTGCCGGGGGTGGCCAGCCCGGGCGAGCCCCTGTCGCTCACGGTGGGCTTCGGCCCGCTCGACGCCGACCCCGCCGAGGCCACCCTCACGCTCGAGACCGACGGCGACGAGCGCTACATCGACATCCCCCTCGCCGGCAACCGCTGCGCGGGCGAGGGCGCGCTCGACGCCGACGGCGATGGCCAGCCCGCCTGCGGCGGCGACTGCAACGACGGCGACGCGACCGTGTACGAGGGGGCCACCGAGGCCGCCGACGGCCTCGACAACGACTGCGACGGGCGCGTGGACGAGGACACCTCGAGCTTCGACGACGACGGCGACGGCTTCAGCGAGGACGAGGGCGACTGTTCCGACCAGAGCGCCGAGATCGTCCCCGGGGCGCGCGAGGAAGGCGACGGCATCGACAACGACTGCGACGGCGAGGTCGACGAGGGCACCAACTACTTCGACGACGACGAAGACGGCTACTCGGAGATCGGCGGCGACTGCGACGACGACGACGACGACATCAACCCCGGCGAGGTCGACAGCGCCGATGGCATCGACAACGACTGCGACGGCGACACCGACGAGGGCACCGGCGACGCCGATGTCGACGGCGACGGGGTGAGCGCCGGCAGCGGCGACTGCGCCGACAGCGACAGCAGCGTGTACCCCGGCGCCCCGGAGACCGCCGACGGGGTGGACGACGACTGCGATGGCACCGTGGACGAGGGCACCACCGCCTACGACGACGACGGCGATGGCTACACCGAGAGCGCGGGCGACTGCGACGACACCGACGCCGACGTGGGCCCGCATCGACTCGAGACCGCCGGCAACGGGGTGGACGACGACTGCGACGGGAGCGGCTCGTGAGCCTGCTCCTCGCCAGCCGCGCGCTCGCGCTCGACATCCTGCTCTACGAGGAGAGTAGCTCCCGCGGCTACGCGGGCGACGCGCTCGACCTGCTCGGCCTGAGCTACACCACGGCGAGCAGCTCCTCGTTCACCTCCGACGTCACCGGCGGCACCTACGAGCTCATCGTGGTGGACATGCCCAGCACCGAGCCCTCCGGCTCCTGGCAGAACGCGGTGAGCACGCACGTGTCGGGCGGCGGCAAGGCGATCATGAGCCACGGGCAGCTCAGCACCGAGCCCACCATCCAGAGTGTCTTCAAGGCGGTGAGCAGCTCGGCGCTCACGACGCCGGGCGCCATCTACCGCTGGGACAGCGCCCACGACATCTTCAACAGCCCCTACGCCGTGGGCAACCTCACCACTCGCACCGACACCTGGACCTACGACGGCGACGAGGTGCGGGCCACGGGCAGCGGCGACCTGCTGGGCGGCTACGCCTCGTCGACCTCCACCACCCG
>VGRQ01000013.1 GCA_016875315.1 Deltaproteobacteria bacterium
CTGCAAAGGGCTGGCGCGCCGAATGATGGGCGGCCAAGCTATACGGCCCTCACCTGGGATGCCCATGCTTGCCCTCCTGTTCGCCTGCGAGACCGGAACCGTCGTCGTCGACAACGCCGAGGAGGAAAAAGACGACACCGCCATCGCCGACGACACCGCCAGCGACGACACCGCCGGCGACTCGGCCGAGGAAGTCCCCGCGGAGCCCGTCACCGACTACTCCGCCTACACCGGCTACCGGCACTTCTACGCCGAGGTGTGGGGCTACGCCTGCGACACCACCGTGGAAGAAACCGGCACCGAGCTCACCGAGGGCGGCGCCTACGAGGCGCTCGCCGCCGAGTGCCCCTCCTGCACCAACTTCTACGAGAACGTGCCCGGCGTCGACAGCATCTGCGACGGCTACCTCCCCATCGGCACGAGCTACCGCGCCATCCTCTTCACCGAGGCTGGCGGCGTCGCGACCTTCTACTCCTACTCCGAGGACAGCGGCACCGTGGAGATCATCGGCGCCGACAACGGCCTCGAGTTCGACGGCGAGACCGCGGCCTTCGACTACACGTTCAACTACTACGTGGACTTCGAGGTGACCGGCGAGATGTACTTCGAGATGACGACGCCCGAGTGAAACGCCGTTCCCTCCACCGGGGACGGGTGGGCGACTTCGGCATTGAAACCGTCACGTTGCCCAATGGCGCCGTGGTCGACCTCGAGATCCTGCGTCACCCCGGCGCCGCCGCCGTGGTCCCCCTGCACGACGACGGCACCGTCACCCTCATCCGGCAGCACCGCCACGCCGCCGGGGGCGTCATCTGGGAGATCCCCGCCGGGAAGCTCGACGCGGGGGAGGATCCCGCCGACAGCGCGCGCCGGGAGCTGGAGGAGGAGGCGGGGCTGCGGGCCGGGGCGATCCGTCCCCTCCCCGCGATCTGGACCACGCCGGCCTTCACCGACGAGGTCATCCATCTTTTTGTCGCGACCGAGCTATCGCCGGTCCCGGCGCGGCTGGAGCACGACGAGGTGATCACCACCGCGCGGATCCCGCTGGAGCAAGCCCGGCGCATGGTGCGCGAGGGCGAGATCCGCGACGCGAAGACGATCTGCGCGCTGATGCTCTGCTGACCGGCTACGGTTGCGCATGCGCACCCTCAGCCTCCTCGCCCTTGTCGGCTGCATCCCCACCGCCGACAACGAGCTGGTGTCCACGAGCGACATGGCCCCGGAGGAGGCCGGCGACGCCGAGGCCGACGCCGACACCGACAGCGATGCCGACGGCGACAGCGACGCCGACGCCGACGACGACACCGCCCCGCCGGAGACCGAGGACGATCCGCTGTTGTACAGCCCGGCGGTGACCGACCAGTACCTCTTCGTGGTGAACCCCAGTCGCGACAGCCTCACCCGGGTGACAGTGGACAGCCTCGCCGTGCAGACCGTCGCCGTGGGCACCACCCCGACCACGGTACACGCCACCGCCGACAGCCTCGCGGCGGTGGTGCTCAACGAGGGCGACGACAGCGTGTCGATCGTCAACGGGAGCACGCTTGAGGTCACGACGATGGCGGTGCGCGACGGGCTCAACCGGCTGTCGATGTCGGACGACGAGGCCTGGGCCATGGCCTGGCACGACCCCGGCTGGCCCTCGAGCGGCACGACGGATGGCGTCATCTCCTTCAACGAGGTGAGCCTGTTGCGCGTCGACCCGCCCGAGCACGTGCCGCTGGTGGTCGGCTACGAGCCCAAGGACGTGCGCTGGACTCCCGACGGCGCCCGCGCCGTGGTGGTGAGCGACACGATGTTGTCGGTGGTGAGCCTCGACGAGAGCCCCCAGGTGACGCTCATCCCCATCGCCGACGACGACGGCGACGCGCCGGAGGCCGAGGAGGTGGAGTTGTCCCTCGATGGCGAGTGGGCTTTCGTCCGGCAGTTTGGCGTGGGCGGCCTGCTCGCCGTCCACCTCGACGACCAGGCGGTCACCACCCTCGACCCCGGCGGGGTGCCCACCGACATGGACATCGACCCGAGCGGTACCGCCCTGGCGGTGCTGGTGCGCGCCACCCACGAGCTCTTGCGCTACGACCTCGCCGATCCGCTCGCGGCGCCCACCGTCACCGAGCTCGGCACCGAGGCCGACTATGGCTCCCTCGCCTTCGTGGGCACCGACGGCCTCGCCGTGCTCTACACCAACGCCACGCTCACGCCCTCGCTGGCGGTGTGGGATTCGGCGAGCGGAACCGTGTCGGAACGCACGCTGGTGAAACCCGTCTCCACCGTGGGCGTGATCGACGGCTACGGCGCGGCGCTGGTGTTTCACACCGAGCAAGACCAGGACGGCCTCGACCGTGACGACCCCTTCGCCGGGGAAAACGCGCTGACGATGCTCGACCTCGCCACCGGGGGCAGCACGCCCCTGCTCCTGTCGCGACCGGTGGTGGCCTGGGGCGCCACCGACGAGGGCCGCTACGCCTTCGCCGGCCTCGAAGGCGCCGCGAAGCTGGAAGTGCTCGACTTCGCCACGCACCTGCCCGAGGAGATCGAGCTGGCCAGCGCGCCCACCCACGTCGGGGCCCTGCCCGGGCGCAACGTGGGCTATGCCTCGATGGAGCACGAGCTTGGCCGCATCGGCTTCTACGACGTGGAGAGCGGCGAGATGGACACGCTCACCGGCTTCGAGCTCAACAGCGAGATCGAGCACTGAGCACGACGCCCCTGTCGCAGGCCGCGGGCGGCGCGCGGCTTGTCACGTAGGACCAACGCCGCACGTTCTCACGTGGCACGGTCATTGCACTAGCCCCCGCCGACAGGAGTTCCCTGATGATCCGATCCACCCTCATCGCGCTCTTGGCCGCGGGCTGCGCCGCCGACGCCGGCCTCAACGCCTCCTCCGAGTACAAGGACACCGCCAGCTCCGCCGGCTACGACGAGGACGGCGACGCCGACGCCGATGCCGACGGCGACACCGACACCGACAGCGAGAACGAGGACGACTACATGAAGCTCGCGCCGGCCGCGACCGACGCGTACGTGTTTGTCGCCAACCCCGGTCGCGACACCGTCACCCGCATCGCGGTGAGCGACCTCGCGGTGCTCACCACCGACGTGGGGCACATCCCGTCGACGGTGCAGACCACCTCGGACTACTCGCTCGCCATCACCCTCGACGAGGGCGACGACAGCGTCACCGTCATCGCGGCGGAGACGATGGAAGCGCAGTCGGTGGAGATCCGCGACAACATGAACTCGCTGTCGCTCTCGCCCACCGGCGACTTCGCGATGACCTGGTACGACCCCGACAAGGAGTCGCTGGGCGACAGCAACGGGGTGGTGAGCTTCAACGAGGTGAGTTTCATTCGCCTCGACCCGCCGGAGCACGTGCCGATGGCGGTGGGCTACAACCCCAAGGGCGTGCGCTGGAGCGACGACGGCAAGCTCGCGGTGGTGGTGAGCGACGGATCGCTCTCGGTGGTGGATCTCACCGCCGCCACGCTGTCGCCCACGCGCATCATGCTCGCGGAAGACGAGCTCGACGCGCCAGTGGCCGAGGAGGTGGTGCTCACCCCCGACGGGCTCTACGCCTTCGTGCGACAACGCGACGTGGAGACCCTGCAGATCGTGGACCTGGCCGAGGGCACCGTCACCCCGGTCGACGTGGGCGAAGACCCCACCGACATGGACGTGACCCCCGACGGGCAGCGCCTCGCGGTGGTGGCCCGCAGCGCCCGGCAGATCTGGAGCTACGACGTGGACGACCCCTTCGCCACGCCCTCGCTGCTCGACTTCCCCTCCGACACCGCCTGGGGCGCGGTGAGCTTCGCCAATGGCGGCGACACCGCCGTGCTCTACACCACCTCGGCGCTCATCCCCTCGCTCGCGGTGTGGGACACCACCACCGATCTCTTCGACGAGCGCTCGCTGATCAAGCCGGTGAAGGCGATCGCGCTCTCGCCGGTGGGCGACGTGGCGATGGTGTTTCACACCAGGGAAGACGCCGCCGACACCGACCCCAGCGAGGAGTTCTACAACGAGTGGGCGGTCACGCTCATGGAGACCAACGGCCTCGGCGAGAACCGGATGGTCGTGGAGGCCGAGCCCACCGGCTACTCGGTGACCGACGACGACCGCTGGGGTTTCTACGTGATGGACGGCGTGCCCACGCTGGAGGCGCTCTCCTTCGAGTCGCTGCTCCCGGAGCACCTCAAGCTCGCGAGCGATCCGGTGTTCGTGGGTACCCTCCCCGGCCGCACCATGGCCTGGACCTCGCAGCAGCACGAGCTCGGGCGCATCAGCTTCTACGACCCCGACGCCGACGAGCTGAACACCATCACCGGCTTCGAACTCAACAGCGACATCGAGCACTAAGGAGTCACGACCATGCTGTCCCTTTTCCTCATCGGTTGCGACCCCTGGGATCTCCCCGACGGTGGCTACCAGTTCATCGAGTCCACCTGGGACCCGGCGGTGGTGGCCGCGAGCGACGGCGTGTACGTGCGCCTGCCGCACGCCGGCCAGCTGGTGCGCGTGAAGCCCGACGGCACGTGGTCGCAAGTCGACCTCGACGGCGCCACCCCCGAGAAGCTCATCCCCACCGACAGCGGCAACGGCCTGTTCGTGGTGGCGAGCTGGCCCGTCTGCGACGACGACGACCCGCTCGTCGTCAACGTGGACGACTGCCCCGGCGAGAAGCTCAGCACCGAGTACGAGGTGGCGCTGGTGCAGGATGGCAAGCGCGTGGGCAACGCGGCGCTCGACGGCGTGGCGCCGCAGGTCAACGCCGCCGTGTACAGCCACGACGGCGAGATGGCAGCCTTGTACCTCGACTACAACGGCGAGGAGATCGTTGTCGATGGCTTCGTGAACCTCAACGAGGTGGCCTTCGTCAACCTCGGCAGCGGCAGCGTCAACCGCGTGGCGGTGGGCTTCGCGCCGGAGACGATCCTCTTCACCGGCGACGACAAGCGCGCGGTGATCCTGTCACGTTCGCAGGTGGCCGTCGTCAATCTCGAGAGCGCCAGCGAGGACTGCGAGGCCTGGGACGTGTGCGTGACCTACCCGCTCACCCTCGACGCCGACCAGGCCGTCGTCCCCAACAACGTGGTGCTCGTGGCCGACGGCTCCTACGCGCTGGTGTCGATCACCAGCAAGAAAGACGTGTACGTGCTCGACCTCGTCAACGAGAGCATCGACCTGCTCGAGCTCGACAACGTGCCGAGCGCGATGGCGGTGGACGAGGCCAACGACCGCACCGTCTTCGTGTACGACAGCGCCGCGCGCATCGACGTCGTGGAGCACGAGTTCTTCGAGCTGTCGAGCTTCAGCACCGACGAGCCGGCCACCTCGGTGGTGGCCACCAGCGTGGGGATGCTCGCCTACAACGACCAGAACTACCACGACGTGGTGACGTTTGACGCCGCCACGGGCGACTGGCACGAGCAACGCGCCGAGAACCCGGTGATGGAGCTGCTCGTCGCCGAGCACTACGCGGTGGCGACGATGCGTCCCGACAACTACACCAGCGGATCGGGGACGAGCGCCTTCTACGACGAGAACTACGGCTTCGGCATCTTCCCGCTCTCCCCGGTGACCGGCGACGACCCCATCGACGCCATCTCGCTGGTGCTCGAGAGCGAGCCGGTGGGCCTCGCGCTGTCCGCCGACGACGAGGGCGAGTACGCGCTGCTCCTCCTCGACGGCGTCGACACGCTGCTCAAGGTGAACCTCGGCAACGCCAGCGCCGACGAGATCTCGCTCGAGGCGCCGCCCATCGGCATCCAGAACTCGCCCGACGGCCGCTTCATCGTCACCGGCGACACCGGGGTGGGCATGCTGAGCTTCGTCGATCCCGTCGACAACGGCGTGGTCACCGTGGCCGGCTTCGCCACCTCGGGCCTCGCCGCCCCCGCCGTCCTCCCCCGTCGCGAAGAGAAGGAGTAAGTCATGCTGAGCCTCATCCTCATCGGCGCCGCCCTCGCTGGCGACCGCGAACTCGACGTGCACCTGAGCGTCCAGGGCAGCGACGATCCAGGCTGGAACTACCTCTCCGAGGACGGCCACCTCACCAGCATCGGCCTGCGCGGGGGCTATCCCCTGCACAAGCACCTGGTGCTCGTGGGCGGGTGGGAGCACGGCGCCTCCGGCATGGAGTTCAACAGCTACGACGACAGCGGCGACGACGGGTCGGAGACCTCGTTCCAGACCGGTAGCTACATGAACCAGTTCCAGCTCGGCCTGAAGTCGGGATGGGGACCGAGCAACTGGGCGAAGTTCTACGGCACCGTGCAGGGCGACATGCTCTACGGCATCGTGCGCGTGGACGACGACCCCGACGACGACGAGAACGCCGGGCAGGTGGAGGCCACCGGCGTGGGCTTCGGGGTCCTCGCCGCCGCTGGCTTCGAGACGGCGGTGCCGCTGGGCAAGTCGGGCCTGTCCCTGGCCTTCTACGGGGAGCTCGGCTACACCTGGCTCGCCCCGACCCACATCGGCGAGGTGGCGACGATCCAGATCGACGGCGTGTCAGGCCGCGTGGGGACGGGCCTTCGTTTCTAGGCGGCTCCTCAGAATCCACAGCCCCACGAGGGTGACGATGATCGAGCCGTACTGGGCCGGGGTGAGGCCGAAGTAGCGGGCGTCGCCCTCCCGGTTGCGGAAGAAGTCAGACACGAAGCGCGCAGGCCCGTAGAGCGTCGCGAGCCAGCCCACGAAGAAGCCCTGCGGGCGAGGCTTCTTGTCGAGCCAGGTGAACAGCCCAAACACGCTGATCGACCAGATGGCCTCGTAGAGACCGAGGTCGTGGCAGGCCACCGTGGGGTTGTTGCCTGGGCACATGCCGTAGACACCGAGCCAGAAGTTGGTGGGGTTGCCGGCGTGGTCGTGCGCCGAGAAGCAGCCCATGCGCCCGAAGAACCAGCCGAGGGACAGCCCGATGGCCAGCGCGTCGGCGTGGGGCCAGAAGGGCAACTTCTCGCGACGGAAAAACCAGATGGTGAGCCCCACGCACATCGCGAAGCCACCGTAGGACGAGAGCCCGTGCCAGAACTGCAGCAGCGCCGGGATCTCGGCATTCGTGGGGCGACGAAACTCCGACAAGGCCTGGAAGAACTTGCCGAAGAGCTCGGGTTCGCCCGCGAGCTTGCCCGGCTCGTACATCAGGATGTGCCCCCAGTGGCCGCCCACGAAGACGCCGAAAACCAGCCAGCCGATGAGCCGGTTGATGGCATCGGCGCTGCCGCCGAACTGGGTGGCCTTCTGCTGGGCCACGTGGCCACCGGTGACGAAGCCGATGGCCACGAGGATGCCGAAGGCGTGGATCGGGAGCGGCCCGAGTTGGATGACGGGCTGCTCGAAATAGGGAATGAGCGGGTGCATCGGCTGGGGCCGCTATCAGGAAACAGGGGAGGAGGCCTCGCCGGCCTCCTCCCCTACCGGGCCATCCCCTCCGCCCTCCGGCGTGGCCTCCGGGCTGCGGCGGCGAGCGTGCCGCTAGCACGCTCGCCGTGGCCCTCTCCCCTCCTCCGCAGTCACCCCTGCCGCTACCGTTTCGTTCCCCGGGGAATCGCGACGCGCGGCATGGGTGACTAACCGGATAGATCGCGCGGCATGGCGGTCATCAACTTCGCTCGTCGCGAGATCGAGGCGAAGATCGTGTACTACGGCCCCGCGATGTCGGGGAAGACCACGAACGTGCAGGTCGTGCACGGCATCATTCCCGACGCCCAGCGCGGCGATTTGCACTCGATGGCCACCGCCGAGGAGCGCACCCTCTTCTTCGACTACGTGCCCATCCAGCTCGGGCAGATCGCCGGTTTCACCGCGAAGTTCAAGCTCTTTACCGTCCCCGGCCAGGTGTTCTATAAGGAAACGCGGCGCGTGGTGCTGCAGGGCGCCGACGCCGTGGTCTTCGTGGCCGACAGCGCTCCCGACCGCGCCAGCGCCAACATCGACGCGCTGATCGACCTCGAGGAAAACCTTCGCTCCCACGGTCTCGACCTCGCAAGCATCCCGCTCTTGATCCAGTACAACAAGCGCGACGTGCCCGAGGCACGCAGCGTCGCCGACATGCAGACCGACCTCAACCCCTTCGGCGTGCCCCACGTCGAGGCGATCGCCGTGCAGGGCGTTGGCGTGCTCGACTCGCTCCGCGCCATCACCGACCTGACCGCACAGCGCGTGCGCGACAACCTCGCCGGGCGCCAGACGGCCGTGGCGCTCAGCGCGGTGGAGCGACCCGCGGCGGAGGACGACAAGCAGGTGATCCGCGAGCACCTCGAGCGCATCAAGCGCGTGCGGCCCTACGAGGAGCAGCGCGGCGAGAAGCTCAAGAGCGGGGGCCACGTGCAGCAGGGCGAGGTCGACGCCTTCCTCCTCGCCAACGTCGAGCGCGCCGGTGAATTCCTGGAGGGCAAGGACCAGGGCGACGTGAAGGCGGTCGTCACCCGCCCCGCCGAGGCCCCCCAGGGCGGCGCCAGCGCCGAGGTGTCCTTCAAGTCGGCCGGGCCGAAGGCCCCGCCGCCCCCACCGAAGGTCGAGGCCGCCGCGCCCGCCCCCGCGAAGTCGCCCAGCAACGGGCCCACCGCCTCCAGCGTGGCGGCCCAGCTCGCGGCGCAGCGCACCGGCCTGCGCGAGCTGCCCCCGCCACCGCCGGTGCCGCGGGAAGAGCCCCGGAAGCTGCCGGAAGGCGCGCCGATGGAGGCGGTGATCGACCCGGCCACGTGGGGCGGCGCGGTGGTGGAGAAGGTCGTGGGGGTCAGGACCGAGGGCGGCCCGCTGCGCCTGGAGGTGGTGCTCAAACGTGGCGGGGAACGACGCACGCACGCGATCACCCTCGCGGTGAGGGAGCATCCGCCCGCAGCGGCGCCGGAGGGCGGCCCGGGGTGGCTCGGCGTGGTGGGCTCCGGCGTGGTGCTGGGCGGAATCGGGCTCTTGCTCGGGATCGTGATCGGCTGGTTCGTCGCCAGCCCATGAGCTGGTCCGAAGCGTCGATCGGCGGGCGGCGCTGGGCCCTGCGGTCCTCTCCCCTGGGCGAAGATCGTCCCGTGGCCGCGAGGGTGTTCGCGGCGCGCGGTGTCGGCGAGGACTTCCTGTCCACCGGGCGAGGCCGCCTGCTCGACCCGGGAGGGATGCTGGGGCTGGAGGGCGCGGTGTCGCGCATCGACCACGCCCGGCAGCGGCGCGAGTCCATCCGGCTGGTCACCGACTACGACGTCGACGGTACCACGTCGTGTCTCATTCTACATGCCGCCCTCGACGTGCTCGGCGGCGCCGAGCTGAGCTACCACATCCCGGATCGATTCACCGAGGGCTACGGGCTCTCGGTACCGGCGGTGGAGAAGGCAGCCACCGACGGCGTGCGCCTGCTGGTTACCGCCGACATCGGCGTGCGCGACCACGCCGCCGTGCGCCGCGCGCGGGAGCTGGGACTCGACGTGATCGTGTGCGATCACCACCTTCCTGCCGGCGAGTCGGTTCCCGAGGCGGCCTCGGCCGTGCTCTGCCCCCCCCAGGACGGTTGCGAATACGGCAACAAGGCCCTCGCCGCCTGCGGCGTGTCGCTGAAACTCGCGACGGCGCTGCTCGATGCGCACCCGCGCCGCGAGGCCATCCTCGCCTCGATGCTCAAGCTCGCGGCGATCGGCACCGTGGCCGACATCGTGTCGCTGGCCACCCCGGAAAACCGCGCCATCGTCCACCTGGGGCTCCAGGCGCTCAACGCCGGGCCGCACTCGCCGGGGCTCGCCGCGCTCCTCGACGTGGCGGGTGTCAAGGCCGGGGAGATCGACACCACCGCGCTCGGCTGGCGGGTGGGCCCCCGCATCAACGCCGCCGGGCGCCTCGCCGACGCCACCGCCGTGGTGCGCCTGCTCCGCGAGCGCGACCCGGCCACGGCGAGGGCAGGCGCCGCGCTTCTCGACGAGCTCAACCGGGAGCGCCAGCAGATCACAAGCGAGCTGCTGGACCTGGCGCTCGCCCGGGTACACGAGCCCGTGCCCGCCTTCGTGGTGGTGGCCGGCCCCGAGGAGGAGGGCTTCCACCGGGGGGTCGTGGGTATCGTCGCCGCGAAGGTGCGGGAGCGCGTGGCCCGGCCGGTGGCGGTGGTGGCGGTGATCGGTGCGGTCGCGACCGGGAGCATCCGTTCCGTCCCCGGCGTACACGCGGTTCGCGCGCTCGACGCGGTGGCACCGCACCTGCACCGGTACGGGGGGCACGCGGCGGCGGCCGGCTTCTCCTGCGAGGCGGCGAAGCTCGACCTCGTGGCACGTGGGCTGGCGGAGTGGGTGGAGACCCACCACGACGTCGACGATCTCGACGAGATCGCGATGGTCGACGCCATCGTCCGCCCCGCCGCGTGCGACCGGCGGCTGGTGGCCGAGCTGTCGCGACTGGAGCCGTGCGGCAAGGACAACGAGCGGCCGCGGCTGGTGGTGCGCGGCACGCCCGAGCGGGTGCGGGTGATGAAAGACAAGCACCTTGGTTTCTCGCTGGGGGCGCTGAAACTCGTGTGGTGGAACGCGGCGGAACACCGGGAGCGACTGCCCTCGCTGGCGGAGTTCATGGGCAGCCTGAGCCTCAACCGCTGGCAAGACCGCGAGGAGGTGCAGATGGTGGTGGAAGACGGGCGTTAGACGGGGGCGCCTCGGAGGCTCCATGCCTGTCACCCTCATCACCGGCGCGTCGACGGGCATCGGCGCGGCGCTGGCCCTGGAGCTCGCGCGGCGTGGCCACAGCGTCGGGCTCATCGCGCGGCGCGCGGAGCTGCTCGCGGAGCTGGCAACTCAGATCGAGCAGGTCGGCGGCAAGGCCGCCTACGCGGCGGTCGACGTGACCCGCAAGGACGACCTGGAGGCGGCGGTGCGCGAGCTTGAGTCGCGACTGGGCCCCTGCGACCTGCTGGTGGCCAACGCCGGCTCGGGCACCCCCACCCACGCCAAGAAGAACCCGGTGGCCGACATCGAGTGGATGATCGACATCAACGTGCGCGGCGTGCTCTACGCGGTGGGCGCGGTGTTGCCGGGGATGCTGGAGCGCAAGCGCGGGCACGTGGCGGCGGTGTCGTCGGTGGCAGGCTTCCGCGGGCTGCCGGCGCACGCCGGCTACAGCGCCAGCAAGTCCTACGTCACCACGATGTTCGAGTCTTTCCGGCTCGACTTGCGACCGCTGGGCATCGCCGCCACCGCCATCCACCCCGGCTACATCGACACGCCCCTCACCCGCAAGAACAAGTTCTACATGCCGTGGCTGATGAGCGCGGAGAAGGCGGCGCGCATCATCGCCGACGGGCTCGAACGTCGCAAGGCGGAGATCACCTTCCCCTGGCAGATGTACCTGCTGATGCACTTCGCGCGGCTCGTGCCCAACTGGCTGTTCGACCTCGTGATCACCAGGGCGGCGCCGGGGCGATGAGCGGATGCTTGCTCGTCGCGGCGCTGGCGCTCGGCGACGACGGGACGGGGCGCTGCGTGCTCGACCGCGACCCCGCGATCCGCCGCAGCGGTGACGACCGGGCCCTCGCCCGGGAGCTCGACAAGGCCGGTTTGCCAGCTTCTGCTGGGTTGTTCTACGCGCGCGCCGCATGCGAAGCCCCCGGTGACGAGGACACCCTGGTGCACGCCCTCGCGCGCGCCTCGACCTGGGGCGCGCGGGAAGACCTCGAGAGCTTCTCGCGATGGCTGCCGATTGAGAAGTACCCGTCGCGAGCGCCCAACCTGCTCGCCTACGTCGAAGGCCGGCGTCTGCGCGACGAGGGCAACCTCGACGAGGCGGTGAAGTACCTGGGCCTTGTCTCCACGAAGTCGGACCTGTACCCGCGGAGCCAGCTGATGCTGGGGGAAGTGCAGGCGCGGCGCGGGAAGCTGAAGACCGCCGACGCCGATTTTGCAAGTGTGACTGACGACGCGCGGGACCTCGATGCCCAGGGAAGGTCGAGCCTCGCGCGCGGCTGGATGCGCTACGGCATCCGCCGGGACGAGGAGGCGGCCGAGTTCCTGCGGGCGGCGCCCGCTGTCCTGGAGCGCGAGGCCGCGCTTGGGTGGGTGTGGTTCATGACCAGTGGGAAGTTGGCGTGGGACGGGTCGGCCACGCCGCGGGGCGTGCATCCCGAGATCGACTTGTTGAAGGTGTTGGATGCGTTCACCCACCGGCTCCCCGAGGTGGAGTCGCTGACCGCCTCCTTCGAGTCCACCTGGGGTCCCTTGGCCACCGCGCTGGAGAAGGCCGTCGCCGAGACGGTGGCCCCATCGGCGAGAGGGCGGCTTTTCCAGCGGTATCGCCAGGGGGTGAGCGCCGTGCCATCGGTGCCCGTGGAGTTCCTGGATCGCTGGGTGCGAACACGGGAGTTGGACGACTTGAAGCGCCGCCACGATCAACTCCTCGGGGAGAGGCTCCAGCTAGGGCGGCCGCAGGGGAAGCGCGACGAGGCGGTTGACGACGAGATCGTCCCGGCGATGGAGCGCGTGGAAGAACGCGGGGGCCAGTTGGTCGCCCGGGGGGTGAAGCGCGCGCGCGACGAAGTGGCCGCGGCGCTCGAGCAATCGGTGTTGACCCGGATGGAGTCACTGGCCGATCTGGGGGACCCGCGGGCGCTGGAGGCGATGCGCGAGGTCCAGGCCAAGTGGCCGAGCGGTGAGCTGGCCGCGCGAATCGCGATCACCGAGGGTGGCGATGTGATCGCTGGACTACGGCGCGCTTGCGACGCCTTCCCCAACTCCCCCGAGGCGAGGTACGAGCTGGCCCTGTGGCTCTGGCAAGCAGGCGACCGCGAGGAGGCCGCCTCCCACTTCAGGGAGGTGGGCGACGGAGACCGGCGCCGCGCCTCCCAGGCCCACCTCGGCCAATACCACTTCGAACGCGGCGCGTTCGCCGACGCGCGAGAGTGCTTCGGCGCCGCGAAGGACAGCTACATGGTGGCCTGGTGCGAGTGGGCGCTGGGCGACAAGAAGGCAGCCCTGGTGACGATGCGCGGGTCGAATGACAAACGTGCCGCCGCCGACGCCGCGAAGATGGAGCGCGCGATCACCGGGCGGTGAGGCGACGGCAGCGCCCCGACGGAAAGCCGCGCCTGCGCACGGGGACTCATGAGCGTCGCGACACAGGCGCCGCCAGGCAATCGTCATCGAAGTCGTCTTCGACATCGTGCTCGCCATCGATGAGGTTGTCGTTGTCGTTGTCGTTGTCGTTGTCGATGTCGTTGTCGTTGTCGTTGTCTACCCGGCGGACTCGACCCGACACCCGCGGCCGTACCGAGACGGCAAGGGGGAGAGGCCAGAGACCTCTCCCCCTCGGGACGTTGGTGCGGAGGAGGGGACTTGAACCCCTACGAGTTTTACCCCACTAGGTCCTGAGCCTAGCGCGTCTGCCATTCCGCCACCTCCGCAGGTGGGGTGGCCGTTCTAGTCGCCGGGCGGGGGGCCGTCAAGCCGCCAGACCTCCCACTTCTTCTCGGCGAAGAGCCGCGTGGCGTCGCGCTCCAGCGAGGCGCGCAGCGCGTCGCGCACGGCAACGAACTGCGCCCGCCACTCCGCCTCGGGCAGGAACTCGTAGGCCTTTCGCAGGAACTTCGTGTCGCCCACCAGCGCGTAGCCCACGCCCCGGGCCCGGAGAGCGCCCACCACGTCGCCGCCCGAGCTCACCACGAAGCGCCGGGTGGGCGTGTGGTCTTCCACCGAGCCGAGGATGTAGTCCTGCTCGACGTAATAGCCGTGCCACGCGAAGAGCAGCGCCACCCGCGCGTCGCGCGGAACCTCGTCGCGCAGGTAGGCGATGGCCGGCCAGGCCGGGATCTGTCGCGACAGGTAGTCCTCCGGCTGCTCGCGACCGAGCACCACGGGCAACTGCCCGCGTGCTTCCTCCCACATCGGCCCGAGGTTTCGCGGCGCGGACGCCAGCGCCAGCAGCAGCGCCACCCAGCGGAGGCGCGCGCCCGCGCCGACCACCAGCGCCACGCCCGACAAGGGCAACAAGAAGCGCATGATCTGCGCGGTGGATCCCCAGGCCAGGAACCCGACCGCCAGCACGGCGAGCCACGGTCGAAGCCGGCGGTCGCGCCACGCCGCCCAGGCGCCGCCGAGGCCGATCGCGGCCCAGCCCCACGAGATTTGCCCGTAGAAGGCGAAGGTGTCGAGGCGCGCGTTGACGAGCACGTTCCACGGCAGGAGCAGGGCGTCGGCCCAGGAGTGCCCTACGCCGTACTTCTCGGGGTACATGAAACGAAATCCGTCGATCTCCGGCCACCCGGCGTAGGGAAACAAGGGGTGAAGCCCACTGGCGACGTTGCGCAGGAGCCAGGGTGCCACCACCAGCGCCGCCGCCGGGCCGATCACCCACATTCGCCAGCCAGCGAGCAACACCACCATCGCGACGGCGGGGCCAGCGGTGAACTTGGCGCTCAGGGCCAGGCCCAGGAACGCTCCCGCGAGTACCCCCGTGCCCTGCCGCGCGAGGTGAGCGCCGAGCAGGAGCCAGAGCGCCGCCGGCAGGTCGTTGTAGGCGAGCCCGGCCTCGTGGAGGAAGGTGTACGAGAGGCACAGCACCAGCGCCGGGATGGCACCCCGGCCGCGGCCGAAATGCTGGTCGGCGATCTGCCAGCCACCGAGCACCAGCGTCGCGGCGAGGGCGAGGTGCACCAGGCGCACCGCCGGGTACCCACCCGCGAGGTGCAAGCTGCCGTACAGCGCGTGCAACAACTGCGGGCGAGAACCGTCAGGGAACTCGTAGCCGCCGAACAGCGCCCCGGTCTCGGCGATGCGACGTGCGCCCGCGAGGTGCTGGTAGAGCTCGTCGGTGTCGACCGGCGGCGCCAACGCCGCCAGCACCGGGACGGTCGCGAGCAGCCCCACCACGGGGAGGGCGAGGGGGTGGCGAAGGAACCGGGGAAGAGAGGCTGGCCAGCGACGCCAGGCCGGCGTCGACGGCACCAGCGAAACCAGCAACAGCAAGCGTGCCCAGGGGGTGTGCAGCGCGGCATCGACCGCCGCGGCGCTGGCAAGGACACCAGTGCCGAGGCCGATCTCGAGCACCCAGGCCTCCCGGCGCCCGCGTAGCGGCCCGGTCAAGAGCGCTCGCCCGCACGACCGCGCCACCAACAGGAAGAGCGCCGCCACGAGAACCGCGCGCGGCCCCGCCATGGCGACGTCCACGATCAACCCCCCGCCACGGTGAACGTCGCGACCGCGCGGCGCCAGGCCCAGGCTCCCACCAGCCACAGCCCCACCGCCCAGCCCGCCTGCGTCACCAGCGTGAGCGCCACGTGCTCGTCACGCTCGAGGAAGATGCCCGCGGGCGCGTGCGCGAGCATCGGGAAGGGCGTGAACCGCAGCACCGACTGCAGCCCCTCGCCGTAGAGCTGCACCGGGATGAGCGCCCCCGAGAACACCGACACCAGCGTGCCCTTGAGGTGCGAGAGCCCGGTGACGTTCCCGAGCTTCATCGCCGCCATCCCCACGAGGAAGGACAGGCCGAAGTTCACTGCGTGCCCCAGCATCACCGACAGCGCCCACAGGGGCCAGGAGCCAAGCCCGGGCCATCGCATCGGCACGAAGAGCGCGCAGGCCGCGCAGAGCGGCGCCGCCTGCAAGATCACGGCGGCCGCGGCGCGGCCGAGGTCACGCGCGTACAGGAAGGCCTGGACCGAGCCCGGGCGCAACAGGTCGGCCGCCACCTGGCCGTCGCGGATGCGGCGCCCCAGGTCCTCGTGTACCCGGGTGGCGATCACCGCAACCCCGGTCCAAGCCGCCACCACGTAGGCCAGCATCTCGCCCGAGGGCACGCCGCCGATCTCGGCGCGCTCGCGGGTGGCGACGGTCCAGAGGGAGAGGTTGAGCGCGGCCACGATCAGCGCGGAGAATAGCTGAATGGCAGCCTCGGCACGATATGCAAACACGTGTGCGAAGCCGATGCGGAATGCGGCGGCGAGGGGGCGCATCAGGCGCCGTAGGCCCGGGCAACCAGCGCCTCGATGGGCGCTTCCTCCACCGTCACCTCGCGGACGCCGGGCACCGCGAGCACGGCGCGGAGCACGGCGGCGTCGGGTTCGGCCGGGTCGAGAGGCACGGCGAGCTTCCCCGCCCCAGCCTCGTAGGCGCCGGGGATGACCGTCCCGGGCTCGACGTCGGCCACCACCCGGCGCTGGCCGCCGAGCGTAGACACGAGCGCGTCGAGCGGGCCGTCGTGAAGCAGTTTTCCTCGCGACAACAACAGCACCCGGGGACAGAGCGCGGCAATGTCGCCGAGGTCGTGCGTGGTCAACAGGATCGTGGTGCGCCCCTCGTCGCGCAGATCGGCGAGGAAGGCGCGCAGGCGCAGCTTCACCGCCACGTCGAGGCCGATGGTGGGCTCGTCGAGCACAAGGAGCGGCGGGGCATGAAGGAGCGCCGCCGCCAGCTCGCAGCGCATGCGCTCCCCCAGCGACAGCTGCCGCACCGGCGTGCGCAACAGCGCTCCGATGCCGAGGGTGTCGTCGAGCCGCGACAAGCGAGCGCGATACTCGCCGGGGGGCACCTCGAACATCGCCGCGAGGAGGTCGAAGCCCTCGATCACGGCGAGGTCCCACCAGAGCTGCGTGCGCTGCCCGAACACCACGCCCATCCGGCGCACGTGCCGCTCGCGCTCGGCCCAGGGGTCGAGGCCGCCCACGCGGATGGTGCCCGCCGTGGGCTTGAGGATGCCGCAGATCATCTTGACGGTGGTGGACTTCCCCGCCCCGTTGGGCCCGAGCAGCGCCACCGCCTCGCCCGGCGCCACCTCGAAGCTGATCCCGTCGACCGCCGTGGACTCGCGCTGCTCGGCGCGGAACAGGTCGCGAAGGGCACCGCCGAGGCCGCGTGAGCGGTCGCGGACGACGAATCGGCGGGTGAGGGCTTCGGCTCGGATCACGACGGGCGGGGGACGGAGAAGCCCGTAAGCGGAGTTCTGTGCCCCGGCGACGTTACCGCGGCCGGGGTCGGGACCATTCCTCTAGGCGCGCCGTTACCGTCGCGCTCCAGCCGCCAACCCGGACCCATGGGCGGGCCACCCGAGTCCCTATTTGGCGTTGCTCCCGAGGGGGTTTGCCTGGCCGGCCCGGTTGCCCGGGCCGCCGGTGCGCCTTTACCGCACCCTTTCAATCTCACCGGGGCGTTGCCGCCTCCCCTCCTCGCCGCGGCGCGACCCGGGGGATGGTCGCGGCAAGTTCGGGCGCCGCCTCTCGGCGCGCGGGCGTTCTACTCTCTGTTGCACTTTCCTCCAGCTCGCGCTGACCGGGCGTTACCCGGCCTCGTGCCCTTTGGAGCTCCGACTTTCCTCGAGCACTTGTCGCGAGCGACAGGTGCGCGCGGTCCCGTGGGCTTCTCCGTCCGCCGCGAGTCTAATCACTCGTAGAGCGGGCGCACGGCGTCGTCGACCTGCGAGCCCCGGAGGATGCGCACGCCCGCCAGTTCGGCCGCGAAGCGGTAGCTCTCGTCGTCGAGGCCGCAGCCCGCGCTGCTGATGCTCTGCTCGTAGTCCAGGTCGCCGTCGAAGGTGTCGTAGCTGGTGAACGAGGCGCTGATGGTGGTGAAGGTGACGATCTCGACCGCGCAGTCGCCGTCCCGGGCGGCCACGCTCTCCCACTGGTCGACGTCGAGCAGGTAGCTCGCGAGCGTGCCCTCGTAGACGGTGCCATCGACATCGACGATGGCCGCGCCGCCACCAGCCGTCATCAGGTCGGCGACGGCCTGCACCTTGTCGCCGGGGAGGAGCCCGATCTCCTCGTCGGCGAGGGTGATGACGTACTCGACGAGGTAGCTGCCGTCGAAGACGGAGCCACAGCCGAGGAGCAGCAGCGGGATCATTCCGAGGACTCCACCGCCGTCTCCTTGACGTAGCTGTCGCGACCCGAGAGGATGCGGTATGCGGTGAAGGGTGTCTCGCTGAAGCAGTCGTAGTCCTCGCCTCCGATCTCCTCGACGTAGTCCTCCTCGATCAGCCCTTCCATCACGTCGCCGCTCACGACGGCCTCGAAGCGCGCACTGTCTTCGATCGACACGTGCGTGCCGTCGACCTTGCCATCGAGCGACTCCTCGTAGCTGGCCTCGAGCTCGTTGCCGGCGGGCACGCCGATGAGCGCCTGCCCGAGCATCACTGCCACCTGGCCGTTGCCGAGCCGGTAGATGTCGATCACCAGGCCCGCGTTGCCGTCGAGCTCGTAGTCATCGGCGCAGTCGCCCGCGACGTCTTGCGAGGCCAGATCGGGCACGAGGTACCAGCTCCCCTCGAAGGGAGAGCACGCCACCAGGAGAGCAAACAACAAGCATTCCTCCTTGCTAGCTCAGGGCAGGATGTAACCGCCGCAGCCGACGCAGGTGTGGACCGCGCGGAACTTCTGCACCTCGACGAACTTCTGCGGCGGGATGCGCATCGCGCAGGCCGAGCAGCAGCCGTCGTCGACGTTGATCAACACGATGCGCTTGCGCCGGCGCAAGTCGTCGTAGTGCAGTCGGTAGGAGGCGGGAAGCTGGGGCGACACCGCTCGCTGGTGTTCGAACGCCGCCGCCAGCTCGGCGCGAATCGGCGCGTCGCGAGCGGCGAGCTTGCCCCGGGCCGCCTCCAACTCCGCTTGCCGACCGGCCAGCTCGCGGCGCGACGACACCAGCACGCTCTCCGCGCCATCACGCTGGTCCATCAGCTCCAGTGACCGGGTCTCGAGCTGGTCGATGATGGCGGCACACTGCGCCACCTGCCGCTCCGCCGCTGCGTAGTCGCCCGCGCCGGTGTCGATGAGCTTCTGGGCGCGCTTCTTCTTGTCGATGTAGTCCTCGAGCTCGCGGTCGGTGGCGCGCTGCGCGGCCACCACGGTCGCGACGGCGCCCTCGTTCAGCTTGACCGAGGCCTCGGCGCTCGCCACGGCGTCGCGGGCGGCGCGCACGGCCGAGGAGAGGGACTCGTGCTCGCCGCGCAGGGTATCGATGGCGCGGTCGGCGGCGTACAGGTTGGAGATCGCGACGAGGTCGGCGTGCACGTTGTCCCGGGGAGAGGGTAGGCCCGGCTGGGTTTGAACCAGCGACCAAGCGGATATAAGCCGCCTGCTCTGACCACTGAGCTACGGGCCCGGCGGCCAGAGTCTAACCACGCGGCCTCAGGACTCCATGAAGGCCTTCAGCCGCTTGCTACGGCTGTGGTGGCGCAGCTTGCGCAGGGCCTTGGCCTCGATCTGGCGGATGCGCTCGCGGGTGACGTCGAAGTCTTGCCCGACTTCTTCCAGCGTGTGGTCGCTCCGCTCGCCGATGCCGAAGCGCATGCGCAGCACGCGCTCCTCGCGCGGCGTGAGCGTGGCGAGCACCTTGCGGGTTTGCTCGGTGAGCGCGTTGTTGACCACGTTTTCGCCGGGCGAGGCGACGTTCTTGTCTTCGATGAAGTCGCCGAGGTGGCTGTCTTCTTCCTCGCCGATGGGCGTTTCGAGCGAGATCGGCTCCTTCGCGATCTTGAGGATCTTGCGCACCTTGTCGGCCGGCATGTCCATCTTGTCGGCGATCTCTTCCGGCGTGGGCTCGCGACCGAGTTCCTGCACGAGGTAGCGCTGCGTGCGGATCATCTTGTTGATGGTCTCGATCATGTGGACCGGGATGCGGATGGTCCGCGCCTGGTCGGCGATGGCGCGGGTGATCGCCTGCCGGATCCACCAGGTGGCGTAGGTGCTGAACTTGTAGCCCCGCCGGTACTCGAACTTCTCGACCGCCTTCATCAGGCCGATGTTGCCCTCCTGGATGAGGTCGAGGAATTGCAGGCCGCGGTTGGTGTATTTCTTCGCGATGCTCACCACCAGGCGGAGGTTGGCCTGGATCAGCTCGGCCTTGGCCTGCTCGGCGAGCGCCTCGCCGCGGCGCAGTTCCTTGGCGAACAGCCGCAGCTCGTCGCGGGTGACGGAGAGGTCTTCCTCGATCTTGCGTACCTTTCTCAGCTCGCGACGCACTCGGCTGTCGAACTCGGCCCAGCGGGTCTCGCCAATGCCGCTGGTTTCCACCAGCTCGCTCCCTCCGCGCTCGGGGGCGCGCCGAACACGGCGGATGCTGCGACGCAGGTCGCGCACCGGGAGCCCCGCCTCGCGTGCCACCCGGTCGATCTCCTTCTCGCAGGCCGAGACGATGGCCCAGGACTGGTGGAGGTTGTGCGAGATCTCGGTGATGTGGCGACGCTCGAGTTCCAGCCCGTCCATCAGGACGAGGATCTCCGTCTCCACGCTGTCGATCTGCTCCGCCACCGCCGCGGTGTTCTTCTCGCCGCGCACGCGCTCGCGCTCCTTGAGCAGGGCGCTCCGACGCGCGTGGAATTCCTTCAGCTCGCGCTGCACCACGTCGAGGGTCTTGCCGGTCTTGGTCTTGGCGCGGCGCGGCTTCTTGCCGTTCTTCACCGCCTTCTGCATGCGATCGTCTTCCTCGGCGAGCATCGCCTCGACGATCTTGATGCCCAGCGGCGAGCCGAGGGTGCTGCGCCGCACCGCCACCTCGCCTTCCTCGATGCGCTTGGCGATCTCGATCTCGCCCTCGCGAGAGAGCAGGGCCACCGATCCCATCTTGCGCAGGTACATGCGCACCGGGTCGTTGCTGCGGCCGGTGGGGGTTGTCTCGCTGACCTTCTTCTCTTCCATCTGCAGGCCGCGGCGCTCCTGCTCGGCGCGCTTCTTCGCCTGGTGGACCACCTCGATGTCCATCTCCGAGAACATGATGTTGATCTCGTCGAGGTTCTCGGTGGTGATGAGGTGTACCGGCAGCGCGCTCGTCAGCTCCTCGTGGGTGACGAAACCTCGCTCCTTCCCCATCGCGATGAGCGCCTGGACTTCCTTCAGCTCCTTGTCCTTCAGCATCTGCGGTCCTCTCGGCGTCTACGGTCGGGAATCAGTCGGGCCCGGCTCTGCGGCCGGAAGTGTGCTTGAGCGCGGCCTGCTGGGCGTAGAGCCCGGCAAGCTCGCGCGCATGTGACAGGTAACTTGACTTGTCACCCGTTGTCTCGCAACGGTGGATCTCGCGGTTTATCGCGAGGATACGCGCGTCGATCTGGCGAAGCTGCATCCGGGCGACGATGCCTCTCGCGGCGGGAAGTACGCTTTCAAGGCGGTATAGGTCGGGCTTGGCCGCCGCGCGGGCGAGGATGCGCGCGAGATCGGGGTCGTCGGCCTGCGCCCAGGTGAGCACCTCGCCGAGGGCCTCGCCGTCGACCAGCCGCGCCAAGGCCTGGATCACCGTGGCGCGCTCGGTGACGATGTCGGGGTCGACGCTGTCGAGCACGGGCCGCATCTCGGCGGGGAAGTGCACCACCAGCCACAGCAGGTGCGCCAGCTCGCCGCCTGGGCTCCAGGCCGGTCGCGACTCCACTTCCTCGAGCGGCCGCGCGGGACGGCCGACCAGCCGCTCCACTTCCGGCTCGGGGATGCCCGTCCAACCCGCCACGCGACTCATCGTCGCGGAGCGCGTGGGCCCTTCCAGCTTGCGCAGCATCGGCGCGAGGCGCTCTACGGTGCGTCCCCGGCCCTCGGGACTGCTGCCCTCGCGCTCGATGGTCCGGCGAATCACCAGCTCCATCAGCGGCTCGGTGTTCCCGAGGCGCGCCTCGAAGGCGGCGGCACCGGACTTCTGGATGTACTCGTCGGGGTCCTTGGCACCGGGCAAGTCGAGACGACTCGCCTCCACGCCTGCAGCAAGGAACAGGTCGAGCGCGCGCATTGCCGCGTTGATCCCGGCCTCGTCGGTATCGAAGAGGGCGATCACCCGGGTGGTGAGGCGGCGCACCGCCTCCAGCTGCTCGGCGGTGAGGGCGGTCCCGCAGGGGGCCACCGCCTCCTCGAAGCCGGCCTGCCACAACGACACCGCGTCGAAGTAGCCCTCCACCACGATGAGCCGGTCGCGCCGCTGCACCGCGTTGCGCGCGAACGACAGCCCGTAGAGGACTTTCGACTTTTCGTAGATCTCGGTCCCCGGCGAGTTCAGGTACTTGGGGGCCTCCTTGTCGGCCCCGGGAAGCACGCGACCGCCGAAGGCGACGGGCCGTCCCCGGTCGTCGAGGATGGGGAAGATGAGCCGCCCGCGAAACACGTCGTAGGTCGATCCGGTGCGCTCGTTCTTCTTGACGAGTCCCGCCTTGAAGAGCGTGTCGCTGTCGAAACCCTCGGCCCGGAGGTGGTTCTCCAGGTTGTTCCAGCCCTCGGGGACGAAGCCGAGCCGATACTTGCGAGCGGTGTCGAGGCTCACCCCGCGCGCCTTGAGGTAGTCGCGACCCGCCTGCCCGTCGCGGCCGACGACCAGGGTGTTCTCGAAGTACTTGCAGGCCTGCTCGCAGGCGCCGTAGAGGTCGTTTCGTCGCGAGACCGTGGCTTTCTCAGCCGGGCTCAGCGGTCGCTCCTCGATGACCACGCCGCACGACGCGGCCAGCTCTTTGACCGCCTCGACGAACGACACGCCGCGGGTTTTCTGGAGGAAGCCAAACACGTCGCCGCCGGCGCCGCAGCCGAAGCAGTGATAGATTTGTCGCGACGGGACGACGTTGAACGAGGGTGACTTCTCGTTGTGGAAGGGGCACAGGCCCACGTAGGACGAGCCCCGGCGCCGCAGGGTGACGGTGGCGCCGATCACCGCGACGATGTCGGTGCGGGCGCGAATCTCGTCGACAGTGTGGCGGGGGATCGACACCCCCAGAACCTATCCGCGCCGCCGCTAGGCCACCGCGAGATTGGGGCGCCCTTCCTGCCCACGCATCACCGAGGCCCCCACGGCGGAGAGCTTCTCCACCAGCTTCTCGTAGCCGCGGTCGAGGTGGTACAGGCGCAGGATCTCGGTCGTGCCCTCGGCGGCGAGGCCAGCCAGCACCAGCGAGGCGGAGGCACGAAGGTCGGTGGCCATGACCGTGGCGCCGGAAAGGCACGGCTGTCCCGTGACGGTGGCGGTGCGGCCGTCGATGTGAACGCGCGCGCCGAGGCGCATCAGCTCGGCCACGTGCATGAACCGGTTCTCGAAGATGGTCTCGGTGATGCTGGAGGTGCCCAGCGCCAGCGAGGCCAGCGCCATGAGCTGGGCCTGCATGTCGGTGGGGAAACCCGGGTGCGGCGCGGTGGTGATGTCGAAGGGGCGCACGCGACCGGAGGCGCCGGCGCTCACCCAGCCCTCGCCGTGGTCGATCTCCGCCCCGGCGTTGCGCAGGACCTCGAGCACGGGCGCGAGGTCGCTCGCGCTCGCGCCCTCGCAGCGAACGTTGCCGCGAGTGATGACGCCGGCCACGAGGTAGGTGCCCGCCTCGATGCGGTCGGGGAGGATGCGGTGGGCCCGCGGCGAGGGGCGCAACGAGGAGACGCCGTGGACGACGATGCGCGAGGTGCCCGCGCCCTCGATGCGCGCGCCGCAGCCGCTGAGGAACTTGGCGAGGTCTTCGACCTCGGGCTCCGCCGCCGCGTTGTCGAGCACGGTGGTGCCCTCGGCGAGCACCGCCGCCATCAGCACGTTCTCGGTGCCGGTGACGGTGACCACGTCGAAGCGGAACTCGGCGCCGCGGAGCCTGTCGACGCGCCCGTGCACGTAGCCGCCCTCGAGATCGAAGCGGCAACCGAGCGCCTCGAGGCCCTTGAGGTGCTGGTCGATGGGGCGCACGCCGATGGCGCAGCCGCCGGGCAAGGACACGTGGGCCTCGCCGCAGCGGGCGAGCAGGGGACCGAGGGCAAGCACGCTGGCGCGCATCTTGCGCACGAGGTCGTAGGGCGCCTCGCAGAAGGCCACGCGCGAGGTGTCGACGCGGGTGGTGTCGCCCACGAGAGAGGGGCAACCGATGCGACCGAGCAGCGACAACATCGACGAGGTGTCGACGAGGTCGGGCACGTTCTGGAGGCGATGCTCGCCCGGGGCCACCACGGTGGCGATGAGGATGGGCAAGGAGGCGTTCTTCGCGCCGGAGACGGGGACGACGCCGTGGAGGGGGCGGCCGCCGCGAATGAGGAGGGTGTCCATGGTGGGCTCGGGGGGAGGGCGGAGGGAATGAGAGGGGGGACGGCGGGGCGCCAGTATACGCCCGCGCCGGCCATGTAAAGCAGCCGCCCCGCGGAGGATGTTCAGCAAGCTTCATGCCACCGGTCCCCAGCGATACACTACGCTGCGGTGGACTTCGCCCTCCGACCG
>VGRQ01000014.1 GCA_016875315.1 Deltaproteobacteria bacterium
CGGAGTTGCCGCCGCGTCAATGGGCGCGCGGCCGACGCTATGGGTTGCGGCTACGCGGGCCTGGTGCTCCCCGCCTTCGCCACTGACAACCGGGACGCTGCGCGGCGCCTGCTCGCGGTCGCGGCATGGGGGACCCTTCTCGGCGCGTGCGCCGCGCCACCGGAGGAGCAGGACTTCCCGGAGGGCGCTCCGCGCGCGCTCGCCTTCGAGACGGAGCACTTCGAGTACTACGCCGACGAGCCGGTGTGCGAGACGCTCGGCACGCGACTCGAGGAGGACTACGAGGCCGTCACCGGCTACCTCGGGGTCGCCGACTCAGTACCCCGGGCTGCGCTACTTCTTCTACGTTCTACGGTGACTGGGCTGACGTGAGCCCTCCCTGCGCGCCGGGGGACGATCCGGCGTGTTTCCTGCCCGAGACCGACGTCGTGGCGAGCGCGTGGTTCTTTCGGTACGCGACAGCGCAGGCCCACGCTTCCGTTGCTGGGAACCCGCCCGAGTTCTTTCGCGAGGGACTCGGCGACGTGCTCGGCCCCTGGAGCCAGTCGGGCGACGCGACTGTGGACCACGCTTACGACCTGCTGTCGATGATGGAGGGTGAAACTGAGGTTGTCCCCGGGGTGGCCGCATCGTTCACCCGGTTCCTCATCGACGAACACGGCAAGGACGCGTTCCTGGAGTTCTATGGCACTGCCCCGGCCGACGCGGCTTGCCCGGAGTTCGAATCGAGCTTCGAATCAGCGTTCGGCGCGGGGACGGAACAACTCGTTGCGCAGTGGCAAGGCTTGCCGGACTCTTACCGGGGCGACGCGTTCCTCTACCTCACGGAGTGCGCGTCGGAACCCGTCCCGGCGAGCCTGGGGGCGGGCGCGGTGCTCGTCGAGCCCGACCTGCGCTGCGACCAGGCGGAGCTCGATATCAACCGCGCCGACGGGGTTCTCGGGGCGTACCGGACCGTTGATGTCGATGCGAACGCGGCGATCCACGTGTCGCTGGACAACCGCGGACTTTCTGGCGTGCAAGTGCAAGGATGCGACGACTACCTGGAGGGCGAAGCCTCGGCGGGCGGGGGCGATGCCCCCACCACCGAGCTGTGGGCGAACGTCGGGACAGGTCGCTACGCGCTGTGGTTCTGGCTGTCGGGGAACGCAGTTGCCGAGGCCGCGCCTGCGGCGGCTGTCGAAGTCGCTGAGCCGGTGGCCAGCGAGGACTGTGCCAGCGCCGGCACCCTCGACGTGGGCGGGTCGACCGACGTGCGCCTGGAGGGCCCCACCGAGTCCGGCCTGCTCCACTTCTGGCTCGACGCGACGGAGGACACGGATCTCGCCCTCTACGCCGGCTCCTTCGAACACGGCGAGGGGCTGGAGAACACGGTGGCGCTCGACGCCGAGCTGTGCGCCGGGAGTTGCGACGCGCTGGCCTGCGACGGAAGTGCGTGGGCGAACCGCGACCTGTACGACGTCGCCAGCCTGCCCCTTGCAACGGGGGAACCCCTCCTCCTCCGATTGTCATTCGAACCGGGTTCCCACTACCGCGTGGATCTCGAGGGGGCAGCGGACTGAGGGGCGGCGCCTAGAGGTCCTTCACGAACTCGAAGTAATCCGCGAAGTGAACGCGGTTGACCTGCTTGCCCATCTTGATCATCTCGCGGGCCACCGCCTCCACCGCGTGGCGCATGCACACCGGCTCGCGCCGGGCGGAGGCGAGCACGCAGGCGTTGATGGCGCTGTTGACGATGGCGCCGCCGGCGAGGATGAACTGGTTGGCGAGGTAGCCGAGGTCGAGGTCGTCGCCGCGGGGGGCGTAGGGCGGGATGGCCTTCTCCCACAGCTTGCGGCGCATGTCGGGCGTGGGCATGGGGAACTCCACCACCGCGCCGAAGCGTCGCAAGAAGGCCTCGTCGATGTTCTCCTGCAAGTTGGTGGTGAGGATGGCGCAGCCCTCGAACACCTCCAGGCGCTGCAGGAGGAAGCTCACTTCCTGGTTGGCGAAGCGGTCTTGCGCCTGCTTCACCTCGCCGCGGCTGCCGAAGAGCGCGTCGGCCTCGTCGAAGAGCACCACGGCGGTGCCGCCCTCGGCGGCGTCGAAGATCTCGCGCAGGTTCTTCTCGGTCTCGCCCACCCAGCGGCTGATGACGCTCGACAGGTCCACCCGGAACAGGTCGAGCCCCAGCGATCCCGCGATCACCTCGGCCGCCATCGTCTTGCCGGTGCCGGGACCACCGGAGAACAGCGCCTTGATACCGTAGCCGCGGGCGCGGATCTTGTTGGCGCCCCAGCGGTGGTACACGTTTTCCTGTTCCGACAGGTAGTGCGTGAGGTGGATGAGCTGGCCCTTCACCTTCTCGGTGATGATCAGGTCGTCGAGCTGGTACTGGGGGATCACGTGCTGGGCGAGGCCGCGAAACTCCGGTCGCGACAGCTCGCGCGCCGCCGCCCAGATGAGCTCCAGCGGAGGCTCCTTGCCGCCGGCCTCGGCGTGGGCGCGCTCGATCACGCGGGGGATGGTGGTGCCGCCCACGCTGTAAAAACGCTCGCTGATCTCCGGCGCGATGGCGCTGGCCCAGCCCATGCGCTCGAGCTGCACCTTCCAGGCCTCGGTGCGCTCGTCGAGCGTGGTGCGGCCCACGTGGACCGTCACCGAGGCGCGGTCGGAGCCGAGCAACCCGCTGATCGACTTGCGGTCGGAGCCCCCCACCAGCACCGGGTAGGGCAGGGTGGCCAGCGCGCCGCCGAGGGCGATCATCTGGTTGCGCAGCGCGGGGTCTTCCTGGGCGCTGGCCACGTTCACCACGTAGGGCAGGGCCCCGGAGAGGCGCAGCTCGCGGATGAGGTCCCAGGGCTCGTCCAGGTAGGCCTTGGTGCGCTCCAGGTCGATGCGGGCGAGCTTGCGGTCGACGTGCCGGGCGATGGCCTGCGCCACGCCCTCGCGCAGGCCCACGGTGCTGCCCACCACCGCCACGGTGATGGGGCTCCGCAGCGCGTCGCCGAGGTCTTCGATGCGCTTGCGGGTGGGCCTGGGGATGAAGGGCTCCACCGAGGTGTCGATGGGCGTGAAGCCCACGCTCGACGGGAGTTCTTCTTCCTCGAGGAACCAGCGCACCAGCCGCGGCGCGGGATGCAGCCGCCGGCTGGTGTGCGTTTCCATGCCGTCGGGCGGGTTGAGCAACAACAGGCGGTTGCGGATGAGCGGCCCGCCGGGCAACAAGCGCGCTTGCAAGGCCAGACGTTCGCGACGGCCGGCCCGGAGCACGCGGGTGGCCATGTCGACGGTGAGGTAGGCCTGGTTGAGGTTGTCGTTGAGGTAGGCGAAGATCTTGCCGTAGCCGGCGCTGATCTCCGGTGCGAGCGACATGAGGATCAGGTCGCTGTCGTCGCCGTCGAGCTCGAAGGCCTCGCGCAGGCGGCTGAAACGGCCGCCCGGCGCGTCGCGGAGCGCGGTAGACGCGAGCACCGCCTCCTCGAGACCGTCGGGACCGCCGGGGTAGTCGATCTCGCCGTGGGCACGCAAGAGCGCGTCGACCTCGTCGTCGGTGATGACCGAGCCCCAGAACTGGCCCTTCGCGCGCATCGCGGGGCGGGCCCGCTGCCGGCGGACGGCGCGGAGCAACAAGAGGTCGGTGCGGCGGAGCCGCCTGGCCAGCTCCTCGAAGACGGTGGACATCGCGGGGAGACTATCGCGCCCGGTCGCTCACTCCCTCGCGTGTACATTCGCCCGCACAGGGCCCGGCCTCGCCGAGCACCGCCGCGTGGCGGATCGCACCGGGAGCGTGCGAAATCACACTCCCCAGCACCAGCGCCAGGCCCGCGCCCCACAGGGGGTAGCCGAGCGCGGTGGCCACTGCGAAGGCCGTGACCTTGATGATGACGGTCCAAGCCTGCGTATAACGGAGCCAGTCGAGCCCGTGGCGGCTCAGCTCCGAGGCGCACATCAACAGGCCCGTGAGCACGACCAGCTCGGTGCTTCCACGAGGGATCTCGCCGAGGATCGCCCCGCCGAGGAAGGCGGCCATGGCGCCGAGGTGGGCGGTGCGCAGGCCGATGTCGACCCAGCGGTGCGCGGAAGAACGACGGTGTGACATATGGCCCATTGCAGCAAGCCTCGTGCCGTCGAGCGACCGATGCTCCGGATGACCGATGGCGACGGCCACCCTGGGCGGCTTGGCCAAGGCCGGGGTGTGAAAACCCCCTGTCAGGCCCTCTGCTGGTGGCCTGTTTCCAGGCGTGGACGAGGAACAAGGCGACTTTTCGTATCTCGGCACGGCCGTTGCAAAGGCACCGGGCGCCACGGAGGCACCATGTTCAGTCTGACGCTCGCGTTCCTCGCTGCGCCCACCGCGATGGCGGAGGAAGCCAAGAAAGAAGAAGTCCCGGTCAAGTGGGAGGCCTCGGGCCTCTACCAGGTATGGAACCTGCAGCAGAACAACTTCCTGCTCGGGTGGAAGCCCGACGGGGAGAACGCGCACCCCCTCGACGACGCGGCCTACACCGTGCAGATGCTGCGCGTGAAGGGCGCGGTGTCGAAGGACCACTTCGGCGCGGCCGCCCGCCTCGACCTCGCCCAGGGCTGGTGGGGCGTCGATAACGACCCGGCCGACGGCTACACGCTCACCGCCAACGGCGACGGCACCTACACCCTCACCCGCGCCTACAACGACGACTCCCTGTTCGAGGACAAGGAGACCAACTACGCGGTCCACGTCGACAACGCCTATGGCTGGGCCGAGTTCGGCCCGGTGGAGTTCCGCGCGGGCCGCCAGAACTACCAGTACGGCAACAAGCTGGTGCTCGACGAGGATCTCGACAGCTTGCAGGTGATCTACAAGCCGATGAAGGGCGTGGCGGTGGAGGCCTTCGGCGCCAAGCTCTCGGAGGGCATCTACTCCTACACCCTGCCCGTCGGCTCGCTGATGGGCGACAACCTCGACTACTCCGACGCCAACGTCTACGGCTTGCGCGGCAAGTACAACAGCGAGGCGGTCAACGCCGAGGTGTTTGCCCTCTACTACGTCGACACCATCAGCGAGAGCTGGGCCTACCTCCCGAACGGCCTCGGCTACTCCCGCAGCCGCTTCACCCCGCAGCTGACCGAGCTGACCGCCATCGGCCTCGCCGGCGACGGCAAGCTCCCCAGCAAGACCAAGTGGCGCGCCGAGTTCGACTTCCTCACCGGCAAGGACGACGTGGAGAACGCCGACCACGCGGCGGGAGTGATCGACATCAACGACGGCACCGTGGTCGGCTGGAACGCCTACGCCGACATCACCCAGCCGATCCCCCTCGGCAAGGCGGCGATGGACGTGGGCGCGATGTTCGGCATGGGCTCGGGCGACGACGACGTGACCAGCGGCGCCGGCAACGTGAACAAGCTCAGCACGCAGGGCTTCTTCTTCATGACCAACGTCTGGGAAGACAGCATCATGCCCGACATCGCCGGCATCACCCCGCAGGGGCTCGGCAGCCCCGCCAGCCGCGGCTACCGCGAGCTGGAGAACACCACCGCCATTCAAGGCCACGTCGGTATCGACCCCATCCCGCAGTTCCGGCTGGAGTCGAGCTTCACCTACCTCAAGGCCACGCAGGCGATCACCGGCTGGGACGCCACCGGCGTGCCGCAGCTCGACCAGTCCTCCGCCGACATCGGCTGGGAGCTCGACGCCAACGCGATCGTCAAGCTCCGCAAGGGCGGCGTCGTGCTCGCGGAGCGCTTCGGCTACTTCAGCCCCGGCGAGGGCGCGAGCCTCTTGATGACCGGCACGAAGGACAACCTCGAGGCCGCGTGGGAGCTCCGCTCCGAGGCGCAGATCAACTTCTAGCCCTCTGCGGAGCCGCCCATTAGCTTCCTCATACCAAGCTTGTTGGCCTCGGGATGCGTCGGTGATTTCGCCGACCCATCCCGGGCGCTCGCGCGTCCGGAGCCAGCATCGGTCGTTTACCCGACCGAGATCGACCGACCCACCACGCTCGGCGTGGTGGACACCGAGCGTGTCGACATCAACGGCACGCCCATCGGCGTGGCCTGTGGCACCTGCCACGGGCCGTCCCCCAGCGAGAGCTGGGCCGGTCGCGAGGGCGAGGACTTCCACACGGGCCTGCAGGTGGTCCACGGCGACCTTGCCTGCGAGTCCTGTCACGACGCGGTCGACAAGACCCGGCTCCACCTCTCCGACAACACCCCCGTCGACATGCTCGACGCGATGACGCTGTGCGCCCAGTGTCACGGGACCCAGTTCCGCGACTACCGCCGCGGCAGCCACGGCGGCATGAGCGGCTACTGGGACACCACCCGGGGCCCGCGCGAGCGCAACCACTGCGTGGAGTGCCACGCGCCCCATGCCCCGGCGGTGCCCCGCGTGTCGCCGGCACCGCCCCCCATCGATCGAGGAGCCCACGAATGATCGACGAAGATCCGACCCGGCGCCTGGCGCTGAAGGCCGGGGGGGCCACCCTCGGCGCCGCCGCCTTCGCCCGCGCGCTGGCCCCGCTCACCGAGTGGAAGCCCACCACGAGCGTGGACGAGTTCCTGCAGAAACACTACAAGGAGCTCGACGCCGCCGAGATGAAGGAGGTGCTCGCGCGCCTCGAGCAAGACACGCTCGAGGAGACGGGCGTGAGCGTGAGCATCGCCGACCCGCGGCCCTTGCCCGGGGTGCGCTTCGCCTACGCGCTCAACCTGTCGATCTGCATCGGCTGCCGCCGCTGCGCCGAGGCCTGTCACAAGGAGAACAACCACGATCGCGCCTCGCACAACTCCTACATCCGCGTGCTGGAGATGGAGAAGGGGAGCCTCGATCTAGCCAAGGGCAACGCCCACTACACGAGCCCCGTGCCCCGGAAGGGCAAGCTCTACATGCCGGTGCAGTGCCACCAGTGCGACAACGCCCCCTGCGTGAAGGTGTGCCCCATCGAGGCCACCTGGAAGGAGGCCGACGGCATCGTGGTGGTGGACTACAACTGGTGTATCGGCTGCCGCTACTGCGAGGCGGCCTGTCCCTACCACGCGCGGCGTTTCAACTGGCAGAAGCCCGAGGTGCCCGCCGAGGAGATCAACCCCGACCAGGCCTACCTGTCCAACCGCCTGCGCCCGCAGGGGGTGATGGAGAAGTGTACCTTCTGCCTGCATCGTACCCGCGAGGGACGCTTCCCGGCCTGCCTGGAGGCCTGTCCCACCGGCGCGCGCGTGTTTGGCAACGTGCTCGACCCCCAGTCCGAGATCCGCTGGGTGCTCGAGAACAAGCGCGTGTTCGTCCTCAAGGAGGACGTCGGCACCCGTCCCCGATTCTTCTACTTCTTCGACGAGTAGGCCATGACGCTCCCCACCGAACACGTCCGCACCTACCCGCGCTTCATCTGGGACGCGCTGGGCATCGCCACCGACGGCAAGTTTCCCTTCTACGCCTGGATGACCGCGCTCACGGCGGTGTTCCTCGTGGGGGTCAACGCCTGGGCCCACCAGACGGTCGACGGGCTCGCGCTCACCGCGCTGTCCGACCACGTGTCCTGGGGCATGTACATCGGCAACTTCACCTTCGCGGTGGGCCTCGCCGCCGGCGCGGTGATGATGGTGATCCCGGCCTACCTCTACAAGGACCACGCGATGCACGACGTGGTGATCGTGGGCGAGATCCTCGCCATCGCGGCCATCGTCGTGTCACTCGCCTTCGTGAACGTCGACCTCGGCCGTATCGACCGCGCCTGGCACCTGATGCCGGTGGTGGGACGCTTCCACTGGCCGGTGTCGATGCTCACGTGGGACGTGCTCGTGCTCGGCGGCTACCTGCTCATCAACCTGCACGTCGTGGGCTACCTGCTCTACACGCGCTTCCTCGGGCAAACGCCCAACCCGAGGTGGTACGTGCCCTTCGTGTTCCTGTCGATCGTGTGGGCGGTCAGCATCCACACGGTCACCGCCTTCTTGTATAGCGGCCTAGGCGGGCGCCCTTTCTGGAACACCGCCTTGCTCGCCCCACGTTTCATCGTCAGCGCGTTTGTGAGCGGCCCGGCCTTCATCGTCCTTGCCCTCCAGGTGGTGCGCCGGCTGACCAAGTTCCACGTGGGTGACGCGCCCATCTCGACCCTGGTGAAGATCCTCCGGGTGACGGTGATCATCAACTTGTTCCTCGTGTTTTCCGAGGTGTTCACCGAGTTCTACACCGGCGGCAGCCACACGGCGGCGGCGCAGTACCTCTACTTCGGCCTGCACGGTCACGACGCGCTGGTGCCGTGGATCTGGACGGCGATCGTGTTCAACATCACCTCGGCCGCGCTCTTCCTCTCGTCGAGCACGCGGACGCACCTGTGGCGGGTCGACATCGGCTGCGGCCTGGCGCTGGTGGGCCTGTGGATCGAGAAGGGGATCGGGTTGATCGTGCCCGGATTCATTCCGAGCACCTTGCACGAGGTGATCGAGTACCTGCCCAACCGGCTGGAGTGGAAGGTCACCCTCGGCATCTGGGCACTCGGCCTGATGGTGTTCACCATCGGCCTGAAGGTGGCGATCGCCGTGTTCACCGGGCGCATGCGCGCCGCCGAGCCGCCCGCCAGCCCCACCGTGGAGGCCTGAGCCATGAGTACCGACCGGCGTAGTTTCCTCAAGCTCGGCGCGGTGGCGACGGCTACCCTCGCGGCGAGCGCGGCCGTTGCAGGCTCGCCGCAGCCGGCCACCCCCGACCTGCGCGCCCGCATGGGCAGCGGCGTGTCGTGGAACAAGGCGCCCTGTCGCTTCTGCGGCACCGGCTGCCACGTTCAAGTGGGCGTTCAAGGTGGCAAGGTGGTGGGCATCGCGGGCGACACCGCCGCCGACGTGAACAAGGGCCTGCTCTGCGTGAAGGGCTACCACGTGGGACTGGTCCTCTACGGGCAAGACCGGCTCACCACGCCGATGATCCGGCGCGGCGACAAGATGGTGCCCATCGGCTGGGACGAGGCGATCAGGGTGATCGCCGATCGCGTGCAGAAAGACCCCAAGGGCTTTGGCCTCTACGGCTCCGGCCAGTGGACCATCCCCGAGGGCTACGCGGCCAACAAGCTGATGAAGGCGGGCCTGTCGAACAACCACATCGACCCCAACGCCCGCCTGTGCATGGCGAGCGCGGTGACCGGCTTCCTCGCCACCTACGGCGTCGACGAGCCCGCCGGCTGCTACGACGATCTCGACGTGGCCGACGTGATCATCCTCTGGGGCAACAACCCGGCGGAGATGCACCCGGTCCTGTTCAGTCGCATCGTCGACCGTCGCAACCGCGGCGAGGAGGTGGTGATCGTCGACATCGGCACCCGCCGCACGCGATCCACGGCGCACGCGCAGCACTTCCTGCGCATGAAGCCCCAGGGCGACCTCGCCATCGCCAACGGGATCGCGCACCTGTTGTTGAAGTCCGGCCGGTGGGACAAGGACTTCGTCAGCCAGCACTGCGCCTTCCGCGCCGACAGCGAGCCGGCCGAGCTCAACGGCAAGGCGATCAGCTTCGACGAGTACAGGGCGGCGCTCGAGCCCTACACGCCGGAGCACGTGGAGAAACTGTCGGGGGTCAAGGCGGCAGACATTCGCCTGCTCGCCGAGATGTTCGCCAACCCGAAGCTCAAGATCACGAGCCTCTGGTGCATGGGCATGAACCAGCACACCCAGGGCACGGCGATCAACACCCTGGTGCACGGGATCCACCTGCTCAGCGGTCACTTCGGCAAGCCGGGCGACGCGCCGACGAGCCTCACCGGACAGCCCTCGGCCTGTGGCACGGTGCGCGAGGTGGGAACGCTCGCGCACGGGCTCCCCGGCGGCGGCAACGTCACCAAGGACAAGCACCGCGCCTTTGCCGAGAAGAACTGGAACTTGCCCGAGGGTCGCATCAACCCCAAGCCGGGCTACCACGCGGTGGAGATGTGGAAGAAGTTCTCCACGCCCGCGAAAGACGGCGGCGACCTCCACACGCTCTGGGTGCAGGTGACCAACCCCGGGCAAACCCTGCCCAACTCGCACCTGCTCGTGGATCCTTCCCGCAAGGACCCGGACAAGTTCCTCATCGTGTCGGACGTGTACCCCACCGCCACCACGCGCATCGCCGACCTGGTGTTGCCCTCGGCGATGTGGGTGGAGAAGAACGGCATGTACGGCAACTCCGAGCGCCGGACGCAACAGTGGTTCAAGATGGTGAACCCCCCGGGGCAGGCGCGCGACGACTGCTGGCAGCTCATCGCGCTGTCGCGAGAGCTCTACAATCGCGGCGTGGAGGGCATGAAGGACAAGGACGGGAAGTGGCTCTTCCACACGGCCGACGCGCAGGGGCGCGAGGTGCCGATCTGGGACTGGAATCGCTACTACGATGTGAACGTGGACCGGCGGCTGTTCGAGGAGTACCGCCCCTTCAGCAAGATGAAACACAAGGATCTCGCGCCCTACGAGGAGTACGTGAAGGCGCGTGGCCTGCGCTGGCCGGTGACGCAGGGCAGCGACGGCACCTGGCGGGAGACGCGCTGGCGATTCTCGGAGTTCGACGACCCCTATGTCAAGAAGGGGTCGGTCATCGACTTCTACCACTCGGTGACGGAGGACGGGAAGGCCCAGGTTTGGTTCCGCCCCTACGTGCCACCCCCCGAGGTGCCCGACGCGGACTACCCGATGTGGCTCTGCACCGGGCGGGTGCTCGAACACTGGCACTCGGGGACGATGACCGGCCGCATCCCGCAGCTCCGGGGCGCGATGCCCAACGCCTACCTCGAGATCAATCGCGACGACGCCAACCGGCTCGGCATCCGGCAGGGCGAGCTCGTTCGCCTGGAGTCGCGGCGCGGGAGCATCGACCTGCCGGCGTGGATCGACGGGCGCGCCAACCCGCCGGCGGGCACCGTGTTCGTGCCCTTCTTCGACGAGCGCGTGGCCATCAACCAGGTGACCCTGCACGACTTCGACCCCTTCTCGAAGCAGCCCGACTACAAGAAGTGCGCCGTCCGCGTGCGGCGGATCGCGAGCTAGCCGTGGACCGCGAGTCGCTTCGCGTGGCGCTGGCGGTGGTCACCGGCGTGGCCTTCGTTGGCTTCTTCCTCGGCACCTCCGCGTGGGACTACGAGGACGAGTCGGTGATCGACGAGCCCGGCACGCCCGAGCCGAGTGTGCCAGAGGCCCTCAGCTACACCGAGCTGCGCGCGCACCCGCGGGCCACGACGACCGGCTGGTCGGAGGATCTCGCGGCCCTGCGCGAGGCCGGTCCCGGGCTCTTCGACGAGGTGACGCTCCCGGCCGACAAGTCGGCGGCCCTCGCCGCGCGCGCGTCGCTCCGCGCCTACGACGGGGCGCCTCCCCGCGTGCCCCACGCCGTCCGGCAGGACTCGGCGGCCGAGTGTCTTGCCTGTCACGACGAGGGGCTGCGCTTCCGTGGGCTGACCGCGCCGGCCCTGAGCCACGACAGCTACACCAGCTGCACCCAGTGTCACGTCGTCGAGGCGAGCCCGGTCCCCGGCGGATCGTCGTTGCCGCACGACCCGCGCGCGGTGGCCAACAGCTTCGACGGGATCGACGCCCCCACCGCGGGCCCGCGTGCCTGGAGCGTGGCCCCGCCGCAGGTGCCGCACCGGGTGTTCATGAGGGAGAACTGCGATAGCTGCCACGGGGTCAACGGCCGCGATCCGATCCGCAGCAGCCACCCCTACCGGGAGAGCTGCACGCAGTGCCACGCCTCGGCCAACGACGCCTTCCCGGTGTTGCCATGAGCCTCACCCGGCGGGCCTTCTTCGGCCTCGGCGGCGAGGCGGAGCCCGAGGCCGAGCGGCGCCTGCCGCGCTTCGACATCGTGGCGTGTACCCACCGGACCGATTTCTGCCAGGCCTGCGTGGAGCGTTGCCCGGCCGAGGGCGCGCTCACCATGGGGCGATTTGCCCCGGTGGTGAGTGAGTGGAATTGCACAGGTTGTGGCGATTGCGCACGGGTGTGTCCCTCGCCCTTCGGGGCGGTGGTGATGCAGGCCGGGGGCGCCTGAGATGGACGACGCGCTCCCCGGGGCCGAGCTGTACGACGCGGTGGTCGACGACGCGACCCTCTCGCGCTGGGTGGGCGATCTACGCGCTTTTGCGCTCGTGGATCGCGTGATGGAGAAGGGTGGCGCCACGCGGCATGCCGGTGTCTCAACCGACATCTCCGCTTCTGTCGTCCGGTTGCGCGCGGGCGAGATCCGGGCGCTGCAAGCGTGGTATCGCCACGAGGGGAGCGCCTGGTGCGACACGGTCCTCGCCGTGCCTGGCGGATGGCGCATGGTGCGAAGCCGGCTGGCACCGGACTTGCACTAGCTCCCGCCCCTTCACCGGAGAGTTCCATGCGTTTCTTCCCCCTCATCCCCCTTCTGGCCTCGGTCGCCTGCGCGCCCCAGGAACAACCCAAGGTCGAGGCCAAGCAAGACAAGGCGCCGGCCGCCGCGGGCGACGAGCTCCGTCCCATGAAGTCGACCGACGTGATCGCGCTGCAGGCCGAGGGCGCCCCCGAGGTGGCGGTGCTCACCAGCGCCCCCAACGTGCCGCCGCCCATCAAGCGCGACAAGCCGGGGAAGGTCGTCGTCAACCTCGAGGTGAAGGAGGTGCAGAAGGCGATCGCCGAGGGCGCCGACTACGTGTTCTGGACCTACGGCGGCGACGTGCCGGGCAAGTTCATCCGCATCCGCCAGGGCGACACCGTGGAGTTCCACCTCCAGAACCACCCCGACAGCAAGGTGCCGCACAACATCGACCTGCACGCGGTGACCGGCCAGGGCGGCGGCGCGGCGAGCACCTTCGCCGCCCCGGGCCAGGACGCGCAGTTCACCTTCAAGGCGCTCAACGCGGGCCTCTACATCTACCACTGCGCCACGGCGCCGGTGGGCCTGCACATCGCCAACGGCATGTACGGGCTCATCCTGGTCGAGCCGCCGGGCGGCTACCCCCCGGTAGACAAGGAGTTCTACGTCGTCCAGGGCGACTTCTACACCAGTGGCAAGTACCACGAGGCCGGCCTCCAGAACTTCGACATGGAGAAGGCGGTCAACGAGGAGCCCACCTACGTGCTGTTCAACGGCGCCGAGGGTGCCTTGCTGGGCGACAAGGCCATCAGCGCCAACGTGGGCGACAAGGTCCGCATCTTCGTGGGCAACGGCGGCCCCAACCTCACCTCCAGCTTCCACGTGATCGGCGAGATCTTCGACAAGGTCTACGACGAGGGCGGCACGCGCTACCAGGAGAACGTGCAGACCACGGTGGTGCCGCCGGGCGGCTCGGCGATCGTCGAGTTCACGGTGGACGTGCCGGGCAACTACCCGATCGTCGACCACGCGATCTTCCGCACCTTCAACAAGGGGGCCCTGGGTATCCTCAAGGTGGAGGGCGCCGAGAACAAGGCGATCTACTCGGGCTCCGAGGGGAGCAAGGAGTTCAAGCCCGCGGCCGGCCCCGGATGATCCCCTCGCTGCTCGCCATGGCCGGCGCCTTGTGGTCGGGGATCGACACCGAGCGCGTGGACGTCGGCCCGGGCGAGTGGCGGCCGGTTTACCCGCCTTCACCGGGCGAAGACGTGATCCCGGTGAAGGCCTTCCAGCTCGCGGTGTACCCGGTGACGGTCGGGGACTACGAGGCATTCGTCGACGCCAACCCCGAGTGGAAGCGCGGCCGGGTGGATGGCGCGCTCGCGGGCGACTTGTACCTGTCGCGCTGGGCCAGTCCCACGCGGGCAGGCATGTCGAGCCCCGGCGTGCCGGTCACCGAGGTGAGCTGGTTTGCCGCCCGCGCCTACTGCCGGTGGACCGGCGGGCGCCTGCCCACCGAGGCCGAGTGGGAGCTGGCGGGCGCCGCCGACGAGACCCGCACCGACGCCAGCCGCGACCCGGCCTTCGTCAAGCGCATCCTCGACTGGTACAGCCGTCCCAACCCGGCCGAGTGGCCGGCGGTGGGCCAGGGCGAGGCCAACGCCTGGGGCCTGCACGACATGCACGGCATGGTGTGGGAGTGGGTAGACGACTTCAACGCCAGCCTCGTCAATGTCGACAATCGCGACGGCAAGGGCAAGGACGAGCTTCGTTTCTGTGGCGGCGGCGCGGCGGCGGCGGCCACCGACAAGGCCGACTACGCCGCGTTCCTGAGGATTGCGCTGCGCTCCTCGCTGGAGGGGCGCTCCACCGTGCGCTCGCTCGGCTTCCGCTGTGCCTTCGACGAGGAGGCGCCGTGATCCTCGCCCTGCTCTTGAGTTGCGCCGTCCCCGAGTCGAAGGACGGCCCGGCCGGCGCCGAGGAACCGGTCTCCGGCCCGGTCGCGACCGGTCCCTCGCTGTACGCGATCGACGTGCCGCTGGTCACCCACGGCGGCGAGGACATCCGGCTCGACCAGTTCCGCGGCTCGCCGGTGATCGTGTCGATGTTCTACACCGAGTGCCCGATGGCCTGCCCGCTGCTCGTCGAGGCCGCCCAGGGCGCGCTCGCCGAGGCGGGCAATCCGGCGGTGCCGGTGCTCTTCGTGAGCCTCGATCCGGCCAACGACACCGTCGAGGCGATGAAGAAGTCACACGACAGCCGCGGCGTGGGCGAGCAGTTCACCTTCGCGGCGCCGCCGGCGGATCGCGTGCGGGAGATCGCGGCCCTGCTGGGCATCAAGTACCGTCCGCTCCCCGCCGGTGGCTTCGCCCACACCTCGGTGCTGGTGTTGCTCGATGGCGAGGGGCGGGAGCTGGCGCGGGCAGAGGGGAACGAGGGGCGCGGCGGGCTGGTGGCGGCGTTGCGGGGTGGGTAGGGCGGTGGCACGCGGTAGCAGGGGCGCGGTGCCGCTACCACTTGCTGGGGTCGTCGAAGGGGATGTCGAAGCCTTCCATGATGAGGATGCGGCCGGCGTTCTCGCCGTGGGTGGGGTCGTCGTAGCCGTCGTCGCTGAAGATCCACTCGGGGAGGCCGTCGCCGGTGAGGTCGGAGAGGAGGGGTTCGGAGTCCCAGAAGCACGCTTCCTCGGGCGCGTGGTCGTCGTAGACGCCACCGGCGGCGATCTCGCTGGTGCGAAGGAAGCAGACTCGCCGATCCCTGGTGTCGCCGCCGTCCCAGGCATAGACGAGCAGGTCGTTGAGGCCATCGCCATCCACGTCGGGGAGCCAGTCGGTCGCGAAGGCCCAGGCGCTCTCGTAGGCGACCACGGCCTCTGGAGGGCAGACCCGGGCGTATTCGCGCGCGGTCAGCTCGCCCTCGGGGACTTGCCCGCCGAGGACCAGGCTGGTGCAAACGAGGCCACTGTCGTCATCGGGATCGGAGAACCCGCGAGCTAGGCTGATCTCGGGGTTGCCGTCCCCGTCGAGGTCGTCGGCGAGGCGAGTCCGCTCGGTGAAGTAGCCGGTGCCGCCGCCCTCGGCGTCCGGGTCGATGAAGTACGCGTAGCTGCCGACGTCCTCGATGGTTGCGAGGCCGCCGAGCAGCGACTCTCCTTCCACGACGAGGATGCTGCCGCGGCCATCGACGTGGTTACTGTCGTTCACCATGATCTCGTCGGAGCCGTCGCCGTCGAGGTCCGGCAGGACCGCGGTGGAGTAGTACCCGAGGGTGAACGAGCCGGTGCCGGTGAGCGCGATCTCTACAGTCGCGACATCGGCACCGTATGGCAACTCGCCGGACCCGCCGAGGTACGGGCGCCACCCGACTCCCACGTCTGCGTCGTCGGTGACGAGCACGAGATCGGCGTGCCCGTCGCCATCGAGGTCGGCGCCGGGGACGTGGTCCGCGTACGGCAGGTACCCGGACTGGTCGGTCCACCACCCGTCGGCCACGTCGCGGATGTCGGACACGCCGGCGGGCCAGCCCCCCGGGCGACCGAGGAGCACGTAGAGGTTGCCGTCGCGCGAGCCCGCGTCGTCGCCGCCGTAGCCGGTGCTGACGTCGCCGAGGCCGTCGCCGTCGATGTCGCCGGCGTCCTTGAGCAGGTCGATGAAGTCGCGCGCGGGGTCGCCGTGCCACACGGGGAGCGAGGCAGTCGTCATCGCGGGCGCCAGCTCCAGCGCGCCGGGGAGCAGCCCGCCGGCGCTGCTGTGCTCGGCGTTGAGCCACAGGTACGCGCCCGCCCGGCCGGAGCTGTCGGTGGCGCCGGCCGCGCCACGGGTCTCCAGCCCGGCGTCTTCCCAGGCGCCGGTGATCACCCAGGAGGCGGACACTCCAGGGTCCCAGCGTTCGCCGCAGGCCCCGCCCGGGATCGCCACCCCGTCGCAGTCCTGGTCGAGGGCGTCGCAGCCGTCGGGGGCGCCGGGGTACACGTTGGCCCGGGTGTCGTCGCAGTCCCCCTCGGTGTCCGTCCACCCGTCGCCGTCGGCATCGACGCCGGGCGGGGCGCTGTCCTCCCCCGTCTCGCCGCCGGTCTCCGCGCCGGAGCCGCCGCCGGTCTCGCCCGTGTCGACCGCCGTGTCCGGCGCGCTGTCCTCGCGCTCCGAGTCGCGCGCCGCCGGGTTCGACTCGCCGCCGCCGGTCGAGCAGGCCCACATCGCGGCGAGCGCGCCTACCACTCGATCACCGCGCGCCAGGTGCCGTTGCCGGTGGTGGCCACCGCCACCCAGCTCCCGGTGCCGTCGCCGCCCTGGTCGTCGGCCACGCCGAGGTGGCTCCAGGCGGCGTGGTTCGGCAGGCCGGTGGGCGGGTGGGTGGACTGGACGGTCACGTTCCAGGAGCCGTCGTTCAGCCGGGACGCGAGCCGCGGGTAGGGGAAGTCGGGGCAGCTCGCGTGGGTGCTCGTGTCGCGGACCACCTGGCACTGCTTGCGCTCGGTGAGCGTGAGGGAGGGGAAGATGGCGTAGAGGTCGGCCACGTCGGGGTGCGGCGCCACCCAGCCTACCCCCAGCTCATCGACGGCCGGGTTCATCAGCATGGTGGTGGTGTCGTAGCTGCCGGTGGCGCTGGTCCAGTAGCCTGCCGCCGGGTCGCTCCAGTTGAGCAGGCAGGCGCCGCCAGCGCGGAGCTTCACTTGCGTTCGGTCAGACGTAGTGGTGTCGAAGTCGCGGATGTAGTGGCCCCAGAGCACGATGTCTTCCGACCACGGCGCGATTGTCGCCGCCTCCAGCACCCGCGAGGACACGCCGCAGGTGTCGCTCGCGTAGTCGGCCTCGGCATAGGTGGGGAGCGGGATCCACGACCAGGCGGCCTGCGGGGCGCCCGCGGCGTCCGGTGTCACCAGCACGCGGGCGAGCGAGCACTCGCCGGTGCCGGCGCTGTCCCAGTAGCTCTTGTACTGGCTGCCCACGGCCACGCTCACCAGCAGGTCGAGGCTCCAGTCCACGTCGCCGGTGGTCGCGTCTTCCGACCAGTAGGTGTAGTCGCCGCCGGGGTGCACCAGCTCCACGTTGCCGGCCTGCCACGTGAGCGACTCGCTGCACGCGTTGGTGCCGGTGCCGGGGTCGAAGGGCACCGCCTTCCAGGAGATGCCGCCATCGACGGTGAGGTACAGCCCGCCGTCGCTGTCGTCGTTGGGCTTGAACAACACCAGCGCGGCGTTGGCGTCGAGGGCGCGGACGATGGAGGGGTTGCCGAGGCTTGGGAAAGTGGCCAACGTGGGATCCTCACTCGATGGATCGGCCTGCGAGAACTGCGTCCCCGGGTACGTCACGCCGGTCGCGCCGAAGTCGAAGGGCACCGCCGCGTGGCTGGCGTCCTTGTCCACGCAGTAGCGCTCGCCGGTCGCCTCGTCCATGCTGTCCGACTCGTAAGCGGCCCCCGCGTACTCCCAGTTGGCCCCCTGGTCGAGCGTGCGCGCCACGCCCATGTCCTGGATGCCGTAGACCGTCGCCCCGTCGGTGGTGCTGTTCGCGTCCGCCTCGTCGATGAGCGTGAACCACACGCTGTCGTCGATGCCCACGGACACGCTCCGCGAGGCGGCGGGCCAGCCCTTCCACAGGCAGTCGACCGCGGCCCCCTGGCCGCTCGCCTCCCAGGCGGCAGGGTCGTACTGGGCGGGGCCGTGATCGCCCACGGCAAACCAGATGCCGCCACTGCTATCGAAGGCCACCTCGTGGGCCACCCCCGTCTGGTAGGTGAAGCCGGGGCTGATGTCGGGCCAGAAGGTCCAGGCCACGTCGCCCTCGGGCTGCGCCACGGTGTCGGTGTCGGCCACGCCCCACTCGTCGGTCTCGTCGTCGGTCCACGTGGCGTCGAGCCCCTCCACCATCCAGGCGTTCGCCCAGCCCGACACCACCGCGTAGGTGTTGAAGGCGCCATCCACCCAGACGGTGGAGTGCGCCTCGCCCGGCGCGTTGCGCGCGGGAAACACGGCGGGGCGGCCGTTGATGGTGGACTCCAGCCAGGCGCCGCCGAGGTCGAGGTCCTCGTCCTGCCGCACGCGCTCGTAGTAGTCGAGGTCGGTGATGGCCACGGGGGTGGTCTCGCCGGAGTTGATGGCCTCCCACGCGGGGCTCCCGGTGGCCACGTCGCCGGCGGGCGCGCGGTACATCCGGTCGATGCTGTACTGGGCGCTCGAGCTGGCCTGGCCGAGGTTGAGGAACACGTAGGACGACGCCGGGTCGATGCTCACGTCGGTCATGAAGAAGTCGCTGGTGGCTGACAGCATGTCGAGGTCGGCCTCCCCGGCCACCGTGTCGACCCAGGTGGTCACGACGGTGCCGGTGCTGTCGTCGAGCTCCAGCCGGTGCAGCGCCGTCTCCGCGTGATCGCAGGTGGCGTCCCCGATGCCGTCGCCGTCGGCGTCCACCGGTCGCGTGCCGCCATCGGCGACGTACACCGCCAGCTCGCCGAGCCCCTCGCTGTAGGTGTCGAGCTCCAGGTCGCGCACGTCGACCCCGTCGGTGTCGCCATCGAGCGCCCAGCAGTACGCCCCGGAGCCCGCTGCCACCGAGCAGTCGAGGGGGGCGGCAGCGGGGAGCTCGCAGGCGTAGATCCCGGGCTCGCCGTCCGTCCGGCCGCGATAGCCCACCAGCAACAGCGGCGTGCCGTACGCCGGCGCGTCGACCCGGAGCAAGGCGCCCACGTGCTCGGCCGGGAGCGCGGTGCCGTCGTTGGGCAGCGCGCAGGCCTCGGTGCCGTCCCAGATCGACACGCCCATCGCGTCCTCGTCGGCGTTGGCGATGTAGATCACCTCGCCGCTTCCCGGCGTGGCCACGTCGAAGTCGTCGGACTGCAACAGCCGCCCACCGGCGCCCTCCCACGTGACACCGCCGGTGCGGCCGCCGAGGCAGTTGGTCTCCAGGCCGAAGCCGCCCACGTCGTCACCGGTGCCTGCCCCGGCGATGCCGGCCGCCTCGGCGTACGTGTCGTCCCAGGTCGAGGCCAGCTGCTCCCAGGTGCCGCGGTCGTCGTCGCTCCACCAGGGGCCCCCCACCAGCACGCGCGCGTCGCCCCCCACGTCGCCCGCGAGGACGTACACGCCGTTGAAGGGGCTCTGCATCGTCTCGATGTCGGCCACGCCGAGGTTGCCCTGCATGATCAGCGAGTTCGGACCGCTCCCGTTGGCGATGTCCCAGAGGCCGAGTCCGTCGCGGTCGCCCATGGCCACGCCGGCCACGTCGGTGCCCATCCACAGGCTCTGGTACTGGTCGTCGTGGACGAGGGATTCGATGTAGCCACCGCCGGGCATGCGCGTGTCGGTCCACCGCAGGGTCATGTCCTGGGGCGGCGGTACCGGCTCGTCGGCGTTCTGCACCTGCAGCCAGTCGACCGTCATCTGCGAGTTCATGTAGCAGCGGAGTTGCACGTTGCGGAGCACGTGCCGGGGCGTGACGGTGGGGAAGGGTATCCACTGCGTGCCGGCGCCGAGCACCTGCTGCGAGTGGGAGGTAAGGGGGAAGCTCGTGCCCCACGCGGCCGTGTCGAGCACCACGTAACAGGCCGCGCCGCTCATCGACGTGACGTCGAGCATCACGCCGGTGGCGCCGCGGCTGCGGGGAAGGTACAGGTTCCGCGTGACGGTCGATGGCAGCGTCTGGGAGGTGCTGCCCACGGTGACCCCGTCGGGACCGTAGCTGAACCACCCTGTTCCTGGCCAGGTGGCGAGGGTGAAGTGGCCCGCTGAGAAGTACCGTGCCATCGCGTCGCGACCGTCGCAGTCATTGTCGATCCTGTCGGCGAGGGTCTCGAACTCGCCGGGATTGATGTCGGGGTCGAAGGGGCCGCAGTCGGCCGCCCCCTGGACGCATCCAGCACCGCTGCCGCCGATGGAGTAGCCGTCGCCGTCGGGATCATTCAGGCACGCCGCCCTCGCCCGTCCCGGGGCGAGCATGGCGCTAGTGGCTACAAGAAGTGCGGCAACTTGCCGCGGGGGGGGCGCTGCATCGGTAGACCTCCGGTGAAGACCTGTGCAACGTAGCCGGCGGTCACGCCCGGAGTCAAGGTGCTTGTTTTCGCGCACCGGTCGCGACCCCGCGTGCCGGCGGCGATCTCGCCGCGTCGCCTTGCGGGCCCGGGTGGCAAGGGCTACGACGACTGGGACCGAAGGAGCCACTGTGCGAAATCCCACCCCCCCGCTGGACCCTCCTCCCCCTCGCAGCCGCTAGCGTGCTGGCGCCCCGCGTCGCGAGCGCGGCGTGCACTGACACCGACGCCGACACGTGGTGCTTGGAGGGGCTTCCCGCGCGGCCACCCCGACTGCGACGACGGCGACGCGGCCGTCAACCCGGCTGCCTCGGAAGACCTCGCCACGCCCGGCGACGACGACTGCGATGGCCACGCGGCGCTTGGCCGCCGGCTGATCTTCGACACCTTCCCCGCGCCGCCGTGGAGCAAGCTTGGCGCCGTCGCAACCCCCCTCGGCTCGGTCACGCTCGGCAACGGCGTGGACAAGGGGGGCCGGATCTCGCGCACCTTCAACGTTCTCGTGCCCACGGGCGCGATCCACCTCGCCGCGGACGTCGAGAGCTACTCGGGGCCAGCCGGGAGCGCATGCACCGCGACGGTGACGACGGCGCCGCAGGGCGGGGGCGCGTCGACCTCCGCCACCTGGGACATCTCCGCGAGCGGCACGCAGGCCAGCGCCGCGCTCGCGGCCACCGCGCCGTCGCGCGTCCTCAATGGCATCGCCATCGAGTGCGAGCCCGGCGAGCGGGCCACGCTCGACTGGCTCACCGTCCAGAACTCCACCAGCACGATGGCTCCCATCCGCGACCTCGCCATCGCCTGGGAAGACGTCGATGCCCCCGGTGGCGGGCTCACCACCACCGTCGTCCGGTCCGGCAGCGCGGGCGTGCTGCTCGCCGGGTCGGACGTGGGCGGCGTGGCCATCAAGGACGGCACCACCGAGTGGCGCACCATCAACGGCACCGCGCCGGGCGCGCTCATGGCGCAGCCCTACGCGGGCGTCACCGACCTGTTGTCGGCGTCCTGGGGCGAGCTGTTCGTGCTCACCGGTCGCGACAGCTCGTCGGCGGGCCGCGCGGGGGGGCTGCTGTACTCCGACGACGAGGGGAGCAGCTGGACGGTGATCGCGGAGTCGGTGAACGACGACGTGGCGGGCGACGCGAAGTTCGCCGCGTGCGGCGGCATCGACCACGGCGGCGGGCACCTGCTCGCCGAGGGCGGCGTGGAGACCGTGTACATCGCCAACGGCGACGAGGACGACTACGGCGTGGACCTCTGGGACGGCCTCTCGCTCTGCGACCTCCCCGACACCGGCTCCGGGCTCCCGGCCGAGCCGATCGGCGCCCTGGCCGCGGGGCGGTCCTACACGTCCGGGCTGCCGTGGCTGATGGTGGGCTACCGCGGCCGGGGTGGCAGCAACGACGGCTTGTATGTCTGCGAGCTCCCGGCCGACACGACCGACGCCGACGCGGACGCCGACACCGGCGAGGACGGCCTGACTTGCAGCGTGGGCAGCACGGCCTGCGTGCCGCTCGGCGACACGCTCGGGCTGTCGCTCGGCTGGGACGTGCGCGACATCGAGCTGTACCCGCTGGAAGACGGCGTGGTGTTCGTGGCCGACGCGGCCAACGACCCCGAGGCGGCCACGTGTGACGACGCGAACGGGGCGATCTACAAGGTGATCGTCGACGACGACGGGACGGACCTGGAGGTGAGCGTGTCGAATGACTTCGCGAGTGTCGCGTTCGACTACTCGGCGGGCAGCGACGACGTGGACATCACCGGCCTCGCCATCGACCCGGCCGGGGCGTACCTCGTGGCGTTCACCCCGGTGTCGCAGGACAAGGGCTACTTCTACTCGCACGGGTTTCGCATCGACGCGGCGCTGGTGTCCGACCCGGTCGACGTGACCGACGTCGACAGCGTGGTGGCGAGCGACTGGCAAGCGATCACGGGCACCACCAGCGCGGAGCGCGCGCAGCGCGAGGGGATGTCCGACCTCGGCGGGGCCTGGCTGGAGGCCACCACGCCCGCCGAGCCCGCGCCGTACCCCGGTTACCACATGCCCGGCAATGGCTACGACGGGGTGTTCTACGATCCGGTCACGCCGCCCGCGTACGGCACCTACCCCCTCGTGGTGGCGACGGAGTTCGAGCTCTGGGAAGTCGAGGGGATGGACGACCCCGCCGCGGGCTGGGACGCCGACACCGACACATCATGGGAGTTCTGGCCCGAGATCACCACCACGCACGACCAGGCCTGGCAGACGAGCGTGGTCAACGACATCGCCGCCGACAGCAGCGGCAACATCTGGATGCCGGCCTCCGACATCGGGCTGTTCATGCTCCCCGATGGTGGTGCGGCGGCGCAGGTGGACTGTTTCTGGGACTACTACAATGCCGGTGGCCTGCGCGTGTCGGTCGGCAGCGACGACTCGGTGTGGGTGTTGCTGTACGACCAGGGCAGCAACGAGATCCCGCACGAGATCGGGGTGTTCCGGACCACCGACGAGGCGGTCACGTGGACGTACGAGGGGGCGGGGGTCCAATTGCCCGCATGGCGCAGCTCGACCAACCAGGCATGGTGCAAGGACCAGGACACTGGGCACGTGGCGGAGCCAATGTCGAGCCCCAGCGCCTTCGGACTCACGGACGGCGCTGCGTTCAACGAGGGCTCCACCAGCACGCTGGCAGAGAGCTGGGGCAACCCCGCCGCCCTCGACGTCCTCGACGCCAGCGTGGCGCTGGTCGGCTTCGGCTCCTACAGCTACGGCAGCGGCGCGAGCGAGGTGACCGGCACCGTGGGCTACACCATCGACGGGGGGGAGAGCTGGCACCAGGTCGACTTCGACGGCGACTGGGACGGCGACGCCATTGCCGGCGACGCGGACGACTGCGACGAGCACGACTTCTACGCCAAGCTGAAAGGCATGGTCCTGGTGGGCAAGGGCGACACCTCCGCCGCCTGGGAGCTCGACAGCGTGGAGGGCCTCACCGACGCCTCGGAGGGCGGCCTGGACTTCTTCCTCGCCAGCCGCGACAGCACGGCGGGCGGGGCCTCCGACGGGCAGTGCGCGCTGGCGCGCGTGCAGGTGGACTCCACGGGCGCCACCTGGACCTGGTACGACCTGTCCGACACCACCCTCGACTGCGCGGTCGACGAGGAGAACATGCGCGGCATCGTGGCGAGCCCGTGGTCGGACGACCTGTTCATCTGGGGTTCCTACGACTACGTGAGCACCGGCAGCAGCGGCGGCGTGTGCGCGATGGACATCGACGACGTGTCGCTGACCCGGCAGGTGGTCGACCCGGACATCGCCCAGTTCTCCATCGGCGACGTCGCCCCGCACCCGCAGGTGTCCGACCTCATCGCGGTGGCGCCGATCCTCGACGCCGACGCCTGGGTGGAGTGCATGAGCAGCGGCGCGGGCGACTGCCCCGACGAGCCCCGCCCGATCCTGATGGAGCGCACCCCCTCCG